>JADDYF010000065.1 GCA_015712185.1 Bacteroidales bacterium | reverse complement strand
CTAAAATCAATACTGCGCCAGTTTGGGCTGCAATGGGCTTACCTTCGTTTACAACTTTTCTTACAAAATCAATCTCTTCTGATGTTACTATCGTATCGTCAGGTGCCATACACGGCATTATGAATCCAGTATACTCATCAATATTCACCTCACTCAACCTGATATCAGGTGTCACATTTATTGAATCTGCTTTAAGGACTTCTCCGGTTATTGTCGCAATGGTGACCTCAAAACCAGACTGTTTAAGTAATTCACTCATTTTACCGACCTCATGAGTCAGCATATACCCTAAATCCACTGAATTATCTTCTATAAAAAGAAGTACTTTAGGAACCTCCCTTTTACAAGAGGTAAAAATGCTTAAGCAACCAGTGATAAAAATGGCACAAGCCATTAATGTAACCTTTGTCCTCATGATTTCAAATTTTAAATTATTAATATCTTACACTTATAGGATTGAAATCAAATATTTTATGTAAGTTACATCACCAGAAAGCCAAAATCAAATTTATTTTCGCCAGATAATTAATAAATACTTTATCAGAAATTGTGCGGTGTGGTGACCTGTATGGTCTTTTCGTCATCAGGGCGGTATGATCTTCTGTCTTGCCGGTTACCGAATGTATTTTTGTCGTTTCAGGCGCCTCCTCATGAGTAAGTAGCGGTATGATCGTCGGCAATCGTTTTGCATGCAACGTCTTACCTTCACCACCGGCTATGAAAGAATTATTTTAGTATCCTGATAAACTGGAATTATGACTGCTCAGGGTCGTGAAATACTCTATTACGAAGGACTAGGAAATAAAACTTATTACCGGTCTTCTGCGATAATTGATCATATGCCATACATAGTGAGTATAGATTACGGTAAAGCTTATGAAATGGTGGCATCAAAGGATAATGGAAATTCAGTCAGCTGTATCAAAGATCAGTAACTATTGATAGAAATGTTTTGTTTGCCTCCGGAAATCAGATCCGGGGGCAGAGTAATATATAAACATGGCAAACCCCGAAGGGGCGTGATATAATGCATGAGAAAAGTAGAGGAATTAACTTATAGAATAAGGGGTGAGGGTTGATGAAAGATGCTTCCCTTGCACTTAATATTCAGCTCCTTCAGAGCTGGATTATGTTGGTTGGCCTCTTACCACCGGTTGCACCGGTGGTTATTCACATTTGGCTCTTTCAGAGCAGGCTTGTGTTATCTTGCAGTTTAATACTGATTATACCTTCCTTTTTCTGATCAGGGTACTGCATTGATGTAAACAGGAGAAAGTATCCTCATTTAATTTTGTTTTCACTTGCAGATTACCTGATAATCATGATTTATGGGCTATCCTGAAATTAGCTTTCTTAATTTTGGAATATATCCGAAAATTAAAATCTGATTGACTTTTTGTTTTACATAATGTAAATTTGAGTTCAGTAATCATTCAATAAAAATCATCTGTGACCTTGAAAATCAAATTATTTACCTATGAAATGCCATACTTTATTATTCCTGTGTTTGATACTGTGCTTCTCAGTGCAGGCACAGCAGAATGATCTGAAAGTCCAGACCGTCTCATCTGGATTTGAGCGGATTGAAATAATTAAAATGGGCCCCGGGACAGATATGCTGGACGGACTTAATAGCGTTGTCGGAGAAGGGAAAATTAAAAATGCGGTCATACTTGCAGGAATAGGGTCTGTGACCGACTATCATTACCATGTTGTGAGTGACAGGAATCTGCCTCCGGCTCAGGAATATCCAAAAGCTTCTGTCGCTATGGACCTTGTTTCAGTCCAGGGTTATGTCCTTAATGGCAGGGTACATGCACACATTTCTCTTTCTGATGAAAACAGCGTGGTGGGAGGCCATCTTGAAAAGGGGACAAAGGCACTCACGTTCTTCGTAATTACCATAGGAGTATTGCCTGATAACCTTGATTTAAATAACCTTGACAGTTACAGATTTTAATACAAATAAGGTGAATATAAAAAATCCCAAAGAACAGGAGGAGATCCTCGATAAAGAGATCCTCAGATTGCTGGACGAAAGCAGGACGGTAAAAACCCGTACCTATACAACCTCCGAATTAACGAAGGATCTGAATCCAAAGGGTTGTGCCGGATTTTTTTATTTTTTCCCGATTTTAGTTGGCAGATCCTCTATTCTGAATCTGTTCATTGAAGTTACTCCCGATGGGGTGATCAAGCATAACATGCAATAGGCCGATTAATCTTTTAAATATGCATATAAATTGACTTCGGCTTATTGCTGGTGTAACTTTGCACAAGAATTCGCTTCCTAATTAATAAATAATATTATATGAAAGCAAAAAACAGAATTTGGGTTTATCCATCCAGAACAATAGGAATATTCATTATGTTTTTGAGCATTTCATTTAAAAGTATTGCGCAGGAAAGTAACAAATCAGTTAAAGATATTGATGGGAATGTATATAGGACTGTAAGAATCGGCACACAAATATGGATGAGAGATAACCTGAAAACCACAAAATATAATGACGGGACTGAAATACCAAATGTCAGAGTTGATTCAATGTGGTCATCTCTTATCTCAGGGGCATATTGCAATTATAATAATACTGAAGATAACGCCAGAATTTATGGAAGACTATACAATTGGTATGTTGGTGCTTTCACGAACCCCAAAAATGTATGCCCGGAAGGATGGCATGTTCCAACTCATGAAGAATGGATAACCTTAACATTCTACTTAGGAGACGGACACCGGGCTGGCGGTAAAATGAAAGAAAAAGGCACTATTCACTGGAACAGACCAAATACTGGAGCAACCGACAAAAGCGGTTTTTCAGCCCTTCCCTCCGGGTGTCGTTATTATTATGGTACCTTCGAAGAATTAGGTGAGCAGGGTTTATGGTGGTCGTCATCCGAGTTCAATTTGAAACTAGCATTGTTCGAAGGTCTAAGCGCGGCAGACAGCAGTATTACTGACAATAGCGGATTTAAAAGTAACGGATTTTCTATTCGTTGTATCAAGAGTCAGAATCAATAATCATCTCTTTATAATCAAGAAGCAGCAAAAAAGGCTGTTGAAAGGGAAGTGGGACGTACTGGAATCGAACCAGTGACCTCTTACATGTGAAGCATAATTCAGTTTGTTTACTATATTTTCATATTCGTTTATTAACTCCATAGTTGCATTGATATACAGACATTCTGTTAATATCATTTTTTGAATTCTTTTGATTTATTTCCATTTATTTCTGATATTTGTGTGCAAATGGTGTGTGCAAATAAAGAAAAAGTAATATGGAAAAGGATTCATTGGAACACAACAACCAGATGAAACTTATCAAGGTAATAGATAATTTCTCTCTTAATAAAGTTACTGCTGCGATCTTTTTTGATACAAGAAGAGTTAAAGAGAATCTCAAGTTCCCAGTTAAATACCGAGTTACCTTTATGAGACAACGTTTATATTATCCTTCAGGGATAGATTTATCGGTAAAAGAGTGGGAAAAACTCCCAACCACGAAAAGCAAAGAACTTATTAGGCAAAGAGAACTTATTCATGCTGGATTTGAAAAGGTTAAACAGCAGATAATAGAACTGTTTAAAAGTGAGCAAGGATTCACTCTTGGACAGCTAAACACCAGATTAAGTAGCGGGATGAAGAATAGTATCCTATCCGCTTATTATAATAGGATTGAATCCTTAAAAAAGGATAATAGAATTGGTACTTCAGAATGCTATCTATACTCTCTAAAAAGTCTTCGGCGCTACATGAGACGGGACCTGAAATTTTCAGAGATAACTAAGGAATGGTTGAAAAAATATGAAACATACTTATTTGAAGAAGGTAAGAGCTATACATCTATTTCTATGTATATGCGTGCATTACAAGCAATAATGAACGAAGGTAAAAAGCAGGGAATCATTTCACAGGCACAGTATCCATTTGGTAAAGACAAGTATAAAATACCTGAGGAAGCAGGTAGAAAAATGGCATTAACCTTATCACAGATTGGAGTAGTATTAAAGTATCCTTTACTGAGTGATACAGAAATAAAATGTCGTGATTTGTGGTTTTTCAGTTATCTGACCAATGGGATTAATATGAGCGATCTTTTGCATTTAAGGTATTCTAATATTTCTAATGGTTATATCAGGTTCCACAGACAAAAGACAGTTGGGAAGAGCAGGAAGAAGAGGGAAATAGTTGCTGTGCTATTGCCGGAAACGAAACAAATCATAGAAAAATGGGGCAATATGGATAAAAAACCGAATAACTTTATATTTCCATTCCTCACGGATGGTCTGAAACCTGAGGACGAAAGACGTATTGTAAAGAATACAACTAACCTTATAAACAAAAAAATGCGGAAAATAGGAAAAGACTTGGGTTATGGAAATATCAGTACCTATACCGCCCGCCATTCCTTCGCAACAGTTTTAAAAAGATCAGGTGCAAACATTGCATTCATTTCAGAATCTCTTGGTCATGCTGATTTGAGGACTACTGAGAACTATTTGGAT
>JADDYF010000034.1 GCA_015712185.1 Bacteroidales bacterium | reverse complement strand
ACAAGTTTCACAGGAATGCCAGAGACATTTACAGGGTCGATTATCTGCTGTATGAAGAAGGGATCCTTGAGCAGCATTCTGCATCAGGATCAACAGGAGTAGGGAAGGAGATAAAGAACATGTTTCCTGAAGTTGTGAACTATACCCGTTTTACCAGGTTGGAAAACCTTGTCAGATACGGGGATAAAACTTTTAAGGAGAAAAACATCCTCTATGCTCAGTCATCTTTTTTCGACTTATTCACATTTCCTCTTGCTGATGGAATAGCAGATTCCACACTGCTTGCAATCAATCATGCTGTTTTAACTGAGGAAACTGCCCTGAAATATTTTGGCAATGAAAATCCCCTCGGGAAGGTTATCACAATTGATGGTGCCAGTAATTTTGAGGTAGCCGGAGTGGTTAAATCCATACCCGGAAATTCACATCTGAAGTTCGATATCCTGTTATCGTATGAGAACCTGATAAAGACCTCACGATCATGGGATAATTCATGGGTGAACGAAAGGGTTTATACCTATATTCAACTTGCCCGGGGAGCGGATCCTGAAGTTCTGCAGGCTAAGCTGCCTCAGATTCCCGAAACATTCATTGGCAAATTCATGAAGGAGGCTTTCTTCCTTCTGGAATACAGGCTTGTAAAGCTGACTGATATACACCTCCATTCTTCAATAAGCAACGAACTCGAGGTCAACGGTAGTTACCGCAGTGTTGTCGCGCTTGGAATTGTCGCATTCCTGGTATTACTGATCGCATTTATCAATTATATTAATCTTGCAACATCACATTCAATTGAAAAGGCACATGAGGTGGGTATCCGGAAAGTGAGTGGAGCCCTGAGGAAAGATCTTATTTTCCAGTTCCTTTCAGAATCAGCGTTACTGAACATGCTTGCCCTGATCATAAGTCTTGCAGCAGTGATACTGGCACTTCCGTTCTTTAAACAGGTTATGCAAAGTCCGCTGCGGATTGATCTGTTAATGATTGTCCTGCTCTTTCTTGTTCTGTTTGCAGCAGGGTCATTGTTCACAGGATTTATTCCTGCAATCTACATCTCACGGTTTGCACCGGCTCTTGTGTTAAAAGGTAAAAATCCCACCGAAGCAGGCTGGATAAGCCGCCTTAAAAACTATCTGGTAGTCTTCCAGTTTGCGATTTCCATTGTATTAATTGCAGGCACTCTCACCATTTTCAGGCAGGTTTCTTTTATGCGCAACCACGACCTTGGATTTGATATTAAAGGATTGATAGTTCTGGACGGCCCAAGGATTTTCAGGGCAAATACCTACGAATCTTACATGAAAACCCTCGAATCCTTCAAAAATGAAATAACAGCACTGCCTGGTGTAATAAGTATAACCGCATCGTCGAATGTGCCGGGAACAGAAATAAAAAACTCGCGAGTTTTCGGTATACCTGTGGAGGGCCGCAACACCGAAAAAAGGATCGATATGTATTATATAGATGACCAGTTTTTTAAAACTTATGGCCTGACAGTACTCAGCGGAGATAATTTTGGTGCAACACTGAAAGAGGAAACGAATAAAATAATATTAAATGAATCTGCACTTCCCTATTTTGGGTTTGAGGATCCGGTGACCACAGTCGGAAAGATCCTGCGGGGAGGGAGACAGGAGGTTACCGTGAAGGCGGTTATCAATGATTTCAACCAGCAGTCGCTGAAAGAATTGCCGGCTCCTATAGCATTTTTCAATCAGCCGGCAAATGTTTTTTACACAATCAAAGTAAGTATGACAGCCATCGGGCAGCTTCTGCCGCAGCTTGAGAAAACCTGGTCTGCTCAATATCCCGGAAATCCCTTCAATTATTTTTTTCTTGATGATTTCTATGACGAACAATACAGGGCTGACAAGCGTTTCAGCGGACTGTTCCTGGCAAGCGCAATACTCGCGATAATCATTGCCTGCCTGGGCCTGTCAGGATTATCTGCATATGCTATTTCGAAGCGCATAAAGGAGATCGGTATCCGGAAGACCAATGGTGCACGGGTTGACCAGGTGATGGTATTACTTAACAGGGACTTTATAAAATGGGTGGCTGTGGCGATAGTGATTGCAGTTCCTGTTGCCTGGTTTTTAATGAACAAATGGCTCGAAAACTACGCCTACAGGGTCAGGCTTAGCTGGTGGATATTTTTTCTGGCAGGAATAATAGCTGTAATTATTGCAGTGATTACAGTATCATTTCAATCCTATAAAGCAGCAAGCAGGAACCCTGTCGAAGCATTAAGGTATGAGTAAGAATTTTTGAGGCTGTCTTTAAAGTATCCACTTTAGGTCCATCTCTCTTCGTGCTCTTCGCGTTTGCCTTTGTGATCCTTTGTGGTTCAATGATTTAAGCTTAAACACAAAGTATATAACCAGGGTATAAAGGGGAATGGTCAATTCGAAAATTTAAAATTTCCTGAGATCAACTCAAATATAACCCGGATATCTTACTTTTGATGCCAAATTCAGGTTAATGAAGGTTTTTAAATTCGGTGGTGCCTCGGTTAAGGATGCTGCCGGCATCCGGAACCTGGCCAAAATAGTCTCGGTTGAGAAAGGGAATCTTGTGATTGTGGTATCCGCATTTGGCAAGACGACCAATGCACTCGAAGGTGTGCTTAATTCCTGGCAATCAGCGGATGGAAGCTATAATGACCACCTGGAAAATATCTACGATTATCATTTATCGATCGCTGAAGAGCTTTTTCCTCCTTCCGGAGAAGGAAGAAACATAATCGAAGGCTCGTTTTCAAAGCTTAAGGATTACCTCAGGAGCGTAAAAGGAACAGAGTATGATTTTGATTATGACCAGATTGTCTCGTATGGTGAAGTATGGTCAACCCTTATTGTGGCAGAGTATATCAAAAAATCGGGTCTGCCGGCCGAATGGATTGACATACGTGAAAATCTGATTACGGATGAAAGGTACAGGGACGCGAATATTCTCTGGGATGAAAGCACGGAATGTGTCAGAAAAGTATTTGATTTCAACAGCTTCCGGTATTTTGTAACCCAGGGATTCATTGGCGGTACGAAGAACGGCCATACGACCACCCTTGGGAGGGAAGGCTCTGATTACACTGCGGCAATTCTGGCTAATATGCTCGATGCGGAATGTTTGATCGTCTGGAAAGATGTACCCGGCGTCCTTAATGCTGATCCAAAATGGCTGCCCGGCAGCGAGAAACTGGAGGAAATGTCGTACAGGGAGGCGGTGGAGATGACATTCTCGGGGGCAAAGGTCATCCATCCGAAAACAATCAAGCCGCTTCAGAACAAGAATATCCCGCTGATAGTAAAATCATTTATCGATCCTGCCGAAAAAGGCACACTGGTTACAGCCGATCCCATATTAAGAAAGATACTACCGGTTTTCATCAGGAAGAGAAACCAGATCCTGATAACCCTGTTACCAAAGGATTTCTCGTTTGTGATGGGGGATAACCTGAGCCGGATATTCAACCTCTTCACCGGGAACGGGATAAAAGTCAATCTGGTAGAAGCCAGTGCAGTAAGCATCGATGTTTGCGTTGATGACGAAAAACGAAAAGTCGATGCGCTGCTTGCCTTACTGAAGGATGAGTATTCAGCTATCTACAATGAAAATGTTGAAATGCTCTCAATAAGACATTATACTCCCGAATCAATTGAACGTATTACTGCAGGGAAGGAGATACTGCTGGAACAGCGTACAAGGAGCACAGTGAGGTTCGTGGTGAAGGGATAACGATTAAAAAGGACAATGGTTTAAAAGCTAGCGATCAAATGACAGCCTCTGCCCTCTGTGATCTTCGTTTATGACCCCGTTATCATAAACAACAGTACCGTTGACAAAAGTATTGACGACTTTCGATCTGAACGTAACGTCCTCGAAGGGCGACCAGCCGCATTTATAAAGAAGGTTTCCCTTTGTGACTGTCCAGGGACTATCGGGATTAACCAGGCAAAGATCAGCCTTATATCCTTCCCTGAGGAAACCTCGTTTTTTGATTTTAAATGCCATTGCAGGGTTGTGACACATCATTTCGACGATCTTTTCGATACTGAAGATTTTCTGGTGCCATAATTCCAGCATCACCGCAAGGGAATGCTGTACAAGCGGCCCTCCGGAAGGCGCTTTAAAGTAATCGTTCGATTTTTCTGACAATGTGTGCGGAGCATGATCCGTGCCAATAACATCAATAAGGTTATTTTTCACACCTTTAACCAGTTCGTCTCTGTCGAACATCGTTTTTACCGCGGGATTCCATTTGATCCTTGTGCCGAGTCTGTCATAGGCTGAATCATCAAACCAGAGATGATGCGGACACACTTCACCGGTTATCCTTTTCTGTCCCGTGGACAGCTCATTGCTGAACAGTTTCATTTCGTCAGCCGTGGAGAGATGAAGGATATGTAACCGTGTATTATATTCTTTCGCAAGACTGACGGCAAATGAAGATGAGATAAAACAAGCCTCACGGCTCCGTATCAAAGGATGCAGATTTACCGGTATATTCTCCCCGTATTTCTGAAAGTAAAACTCAAGATTCTTTTTTATCGTTAGTTCATCCTCGCAATGACATGCAACCGGCAGCAATGATTTTTTAAAAATCTCGCGGAGAACAGTTTCATCATTCAAAAGCATATCGCCGGTTGAAGATCCCAGGAAAAGCTTCAGCCCGCAGACCGATGTCGGATCTGCACCCAGGACTTCGCTAAGATTGTTGTTTGTCCCGCCCAGATAAAACGAATAGTTGATCAGGGAATATTCTGATGCCAGGCGGAATTTCTCATCCAGCAGACTCAGGGTTACTGTCCGGGGAATTGTGTTCGGCATATCCATGAAAGATGTGATGCCTCCGGCCGCTGCTGCCCGCGATTCACTGAAAATATCTCCTTTATGGGTTAAGCCCGGATCCCTGAAGTGAACATGATCATCAATTATTCCCGGCAATAACAATAATCCGGTTGCATCTATGGTGTGTGTTCCCGGGGATGATTTAACCTGTCCCGGTAAGTCTATCGATGAAATGATTTCATCCTTTATAAGCAGATCCCCCTTGAAAGATTTGCCTTCGTTGATCAGAGTTGCGTTCCGGATTAAGATTACGCTCACAACGATTTCCCGTTATTTATTCTTTTGTACCTGATGAAGATACTCCTCAGCTTCATTCTTATCACTCCCCATAGCGCTTCATTGAAAATACCTCCCGTCATTTTTGATGTCCCCAGCTTCCTGTCTGTGAAAATTATAGGTATCTCCACGATTTTGTAGCCAAGTTTATATGCGACGAATTTCATTTCAATCTGGAAACCATATCCTACCGATTTTATCTGCTGAGGCCTGATATTCTCAAGTACTTCTTTCCTGTAACATTTGAAACCGGCTGTAGTGTCCATGATCTTCATCCCGGTAATAAACCTGACATAAATAGACGCAAAATATGACATAAGAACCCGCGACAGCGGCCAGTTCACCACGTTAACTCCGCTGATATATCTCGATCCTATGGCCAGATCCGCTCCATCATCCCTGCAAGCTCTGATCAGTCGCACCAGGTCATTGGGATCATGAGAAAAATCAGCATCCATTTCACAGATATAATCATAACCTCTCTCAAGAGACCATCTGAATCCGGTAACATATGCTGTTCCCAATCCGAGCTTCCCCGGTCTTTCAATAAGATGAACATTGGAGAATGACCGCATAAGATTTTTAACTATCTCTGCTGTACCGTCAGGAGAGTTGTCATCAATAATAAGTATATCGAACGGAATACTAAGTGAAGAGATTGACCTTACAAGAGCTGAAATATTTTCTCTTTCTTTGTATGTCGGTATGATTACAATATTTGGCATTTAACCGGTATTGTTGCGAAAATAAGTAAATTCATCTAATAGTCACTAAATTATTTAATTATTTGTTCGGGCATGGAATCCGGTCTTTTTCCGGCAGGACAAGTTTTTACAGGCATACATCAAAAGCATTAACCATGGCCGGGATTTGAGTTATTAATTTTTCTAATTTTGTTCCCCGGCAAATACCTGATTATGAAAATATCATTAAGGATACTGTTTTTCTCTCTGATGATAACTTCCGCAAGCTATGGTCAGAAGACTGAGTGGCAGATCGGCTTGTTTTCATTCTTTGATAATAATGAATTTGGCCACTCCGATTTTCAGATCCCTCAGACCATGGCAGGTGTCAGGTTGTCGCCAGGATTCGGCCTGAGGCTCGATTCCGTTCATAGCATTAATGTCGGGGTTTCTATGCTTCACGAATTTGGCAGCAGTAAAGCGCTTGGGGATTTCTCGCCGACAGCCTTCTATCAGTATGACAGGAAACCATTCAGGTTTATCATGGGAGCATTTCCGCGATCAGATGCACTTGAACGTTACCCACGCCTCTTTTTCCAGGATTCAGTATCCTATTACCGTCCTAATTTAAAAGGGATCCTTCTGGAATTCACTGCCAGGAGATTTATGGCAAATGTATGGCTCGACTGGACAAGCCGGCAATCACCTGAGACCCGTGAAACATTCCTTCTTGGATATATGGGCAGATACACACATGGCATTCTGTATGCACAGCAGTTCTTTTATATGTTTCACTTTGCCGGTGTCAGTGATCCGCTAGTCCAGGAAGCTTTGCACGATAACCTGCTATTCCTTACTTCGGCAGGAATCGACTTCTCGGGGAGGACATCATTTGATATCCTCGACATAAATGGTGGCTGGGCTCTTGGACTGGAACGTGCCAGGTCGGATAATACAGGCTGGATACCGCTGAACGGTTTTCTTTCAGAAGCAAGGGTTGAATATAAGCGTGTTGGTATTTTTAATACATATTATTCCGGGAGGTCTCTGATGCATTTTTATGAAGAGCATGGCAATGACCTCTACTGGGGTGATCCGTTTTACAGGGCGAACTCATACAACCGTACAGATTTTTATATTGACTTCATAAGAAATGATGTTATCAGAACCAGATTCATATATTCATTGCATTTCACTGAAAAAACAATGTATCACGAACAGGCATTGAAAGTATCATTCAATCTGAACAGTTTCAGGCTGAACCGTTGAAACCGTGCGTAATACTCTATAATTTATTCACCAACAAATGAAAGCCTGGTCCTTTAAAAAAACATTTCTACTGCTTCTTTTTATATGGTTTCTGTTGAATCTGATTCAGGCTCTTTTCATGGAGGTCATCAGTGATGAAGCTTACTATGGGGTTTACGGCAGGTTTCCGGCATGGGGTTATTACGATCATCCGCCCATGGTTGCACTGCTTATCAGAATAAGTTCCCTGCTGTTTGCAAGGAACCTGGGAATTCGTTTAATGACAGTTCTTTTACAGCCAGTGACCCTTTTGATCATCTGGAAGACAATTGATTTAAAAGATCCCGGGTCGAAACAGGTGATTACCTTTTTTATCATTGCCTTTTCAATCTGGCTTTTCCCGGCATTCGGTGTTGTAACAACACCCGATGCGCCTCTGCTGTTCTTTACGGCATTGTTCGTTTATGGCTACAGAAAATTCCTGTCCGGAGAAAAATGGCCTGATGTAATATTGCTTGCTGTTTCAATGGCAGGACTGGTCTACAGCAAATACCAGGCTATCCTGGTTATTGGATTTGTAGTGCTCTCCAATCTGTCTCTTCTCAGGAATATCAGGTTCTGGCTTGCGGGAATAATGGCTCTTGTCCTTCTGGCCCCACACATAATCTGGCAATTTGCCAATCATTTTCCTGCATTAGGGTATCACCTTGTTGCCAGATCCGTGGAATTCAGGTGGAAATATTTCCTTGAATATTTACCGAATCAGCTGGCAGTCTTTAATCCTCTGGTCCTTGGTGCTGTAGTATATATTCTTATGAAATATCGTCCTTCAGATAAGTTCATGAGGAGTCTCTTTTTTCTGATAATAGGATTTATTAGTTTCTTCTGGCTCACCTCCTTCCGCGGACATGTAGAGCCTCACTGGACGATCGCCTGTTCAATTCCCATGATAATCCTGATTGTATTAAACAGTCAGAAAGATCAACAATTATTCAGGTTTACACGCAGATATATCCTGCCGTTGATCCTTCTGCTCACGCTACTGCGTATATTTCTCATGACAGACATGAAGCTGAATGTTTCCCTTGGATTTTCGGGGAAGGAAGAGAAATACAGGCAGATTGAATCAGCAGCCGGAGAGCTCCCTGTGGTTTTTACAGGTTCGTTTCAAAGACCCTCGCTTTATACATTTTTTACGGGCAGGGATGCAACGGTGATAAGCTCGGTATATTCAAGGCAGACGCAATTCGACATTCTTCAACTTGAGAAGAAATTCCACAATAAACCTGCCTTTATTTACAGGGATGTTATGCCCGGTGATACATCAGCAACTTTCGGAACGGACAGCTTCCGGTTTGCAGGATCTGTAACCGACAGTCTTCAGACAGTGAACAGGATGAAAATCAGATTTAATCTTTATAGTTTCACTTTTCAGCCGGGAGATTCAATTGAGATACCCTTCGCATTACAGAACCCATATGATTATGAAATCGACTTTAACCATAAACGGTTTCCTGTGGAGGTCTGCCTGGTTTTCTCGAGGGGAGAGGCGATAACTGTTCAGCACGCATCACTTAACCAGCCAGTGAATATAATTCCTGCGGGTGCAACTTTCGAACGGATTCTGGTCAGTGTGATACCTGCATTGACCGGAGGTGAATATAAGTTAGGCATCTGCCTGAACAATAAATTTGGTCCTTCGCTGAACAGCAGGTTTGTGAAAATAAAAGCAGGATACAATGATTGACAGGATAATCCTTGTAAAGTTCCTGAAGTTTTGTCTGATCGGATTTTCCGGGATGATAATCGATTTCGGAACGACATGGCTGCTGAAGGAAAAAGCGGGGATCAATAAATATATTGCAAACTCGACAGGTTTCATACTTGCTGCCACCTCCAACTATTTCTGGAATCGCGTGTGGACCTTTCATAGTGAAAATCCCAGGATAGCCACTGAATACTTACTTTTCATACTTATCTCGGTTACTGGTCTTGGTCTGAATAATCTTGTCATATATATCCTTGCGGACAGATTGAGGGTCAACTTCTATATTTCAAAATTGGTAGCAACAGGGGTTGTGACACTGTGGAATTTCACCATGAACTTCCTTATCACGTTCAGGTGATCAGAATTCCAGGGTTAATTTTTTCGGATCTGTTGTTGCAGGAAGGAAATCAATTTTTATCTTTGCACCCGCAGTCCCGTAGCTCAGTTGGTTAGAGCGCTACACTGATAATGTAGAGGTCCGCGGTTCAATTCCGCGCGGGACTACAGCGTCCTCCGAAGCCTTGGCGAAGGAGGACACTGGGGGAATTAGCTCAGTTGGCCAGAGCACCTGCTTTGCACGCAGGGGGTCAAGGGTTCGACTCCCTTATTCTCCACCATCGCCCGCCGAAGTCCTGAGAAACCGGGATGAAGGCGGGTATTTTTTATGTAATAGATTTGAATATAATCAGGCCAGAGCATCCCGACCATGGTCGGGAGGGTCAAGGGTACTGACGCCCTGACATTTATCGTCAGGGGTCAGGATGCTGACATTTATCGTCAGCATTCGACTCCCTTATTCTCCACCTTCGCCCTCCGTAGCTTTAGCGAAGGAGGGCTTCCCTCTTTTAAAATATGAATTTGCTGCGCTAAAGCTACTCAGGGCTTCGGAGGACGCAGTCCACCATTTCGCTTGACAGCTTCAGCGATGCGGAATCTTAACCTCCATGAGAAAAACCACGGAGAGTTTATTATTTCTAATATATTTCACAGGAAATCGGGAGGGTCAAGGGTCCTGACGCCCTGACATTTATCGTCAGGGGTCAGGATGCTGACATTTATCGTCAGCATTCGACTCCCTTATTCTCCACAATTCAAAATCAAGGAGTTAGAGTAATATGACTCCTTTCTTATTTTAACGATTTACATACGATTTGCATACAACTCTATTAGATACGATACTCTTAACTGGCAAAAATAGCAAGCTAAGATTGTTTTCCAGGGATTAAATTCGTTGGGTAAAACCCGCTAAAGCAATAATTAAAGTACAACATTATACTTCTGAAACCATTGATATCATTCATAACAGACAAACCGGCTTGAGTCAACTTATACCTAATATTCCTATTTATGATCTCTGTTACCTGAATCATTCCTTTTCTTAAAAGCGAACCTAAGTAATACTTAACCTTACCAAGATTGTAATAGCTAATAAACTTTAGGCAGGCGTTTTGTGAAATACAAGTGCTGATGTGTTTGCAGTACAGGTATATTCCATTTAAGAATATAATTTCATTTATAGTTAGTCTGTACTTGCATCTAATAGGTTTGAGGCTTCTAAAGAGATTATGTAATATATAATGTATCGTTGTAGCATTAATATTATAATTTAGGATGTCTTGTGCAAGTTGTGCAGTTGCGGAGTCTGTCTGTTCTTGTTTGTTTATCATTCATCAAATCATTTATGCAAAGTTAGTGGAATGGGAAGACTCGTTGGAAATGCCCCCTAAGTCAGAAAGATTCTAAGGATGCTTTTTAAGCAGACTGGTAGTATATTGCTGTGTTTTTTCTTTTGCTGGAATAAAAAAGAATTCTTTTTAGTGGGTACGGGTGTCAACAAATTGGTTTTCCTTATTTGGTGGCAGCCGGGTTTTAATGGTATTGACCACCTTGATGTCTATTTGTTTGTATTTGGGAAATCAATTATTCTTTTGTCCGGCAACAGCCTTTTTTGCTGCTTAATATGTCCAGTATTGGTTCCAAAGTAACTCAGCACTTGATCGTAAACAAAAAGCATGAGGCAGAAGGTATACAGACCAACCATTTCTTTAATGCTTAATAATTACTGCATCAAGATGGCTTTACGTTCTTTAAGTGATTTCATGGTTATTTGTATTAAGAAACGATATCCCCCGTTGAATAAATTGTCTCGCTGCTTGCTATTATTAATAGCTAAGAAGGAAATGCCCCCGATCAAATATCAGAAATATGCGTAAAGAAATAATAAGCAAAGATTTTACTTAACCACAATTTTCTCCAGAATAGTTTTATTTGAGCAATAAATACGAAAAAAATAAATCCCTCGTGTCAGATTATTTGTACCAATAACTAATCTTTCCGACACATTGATATTATCAATTGATCTTACAATTCTTCCCAACTGGTCAATTATTTCAATTTTTTGAATTTGAAAATTTTCAGGAAGTTCAATACATACTTCAAATGTAAAAGGATTTGGATAAATGATAACATGCTCCTCTTCAGGAATAGAAAAATCTGACCAGTAGTAAACTTCTTTACTGCTAAATTTCCAGTCATTTGCCTCAAAATCCCAGAAAGCATAAATTTCTTCGTTTATATTGCCAACCTTATCATAGTTAATTGTTTTACGGTTTATAGTTGTCCAATAGTCAGTTTCCGGCTCCCAGTATTCATAATTAATTTCTTCAGTCTTATTACCGTTATTATCATATGCGTAAGTATTGTTGTAGATTGGTACCAATTTATTGTATTCTGACTTCCAAATTGATGCGCTACTTCCTATTAGATGCCCATATATATCGAATTCTTTTTCAAATATTAGAGTGGTTTTCCAATTGCTTATCGACAAATCCCAACTGTTGTAGATTGTTCGGGTTGTATTGCCCATTGAATCATATTCACGAATTATCTGGTTATTTATCTGCCATGAGTTGGATTCTGAGTTCCACCAAAAAATATCTTCTGACATATTTCCTTCAGAATCCCAGGTGAAAAGAGTTCTGGTACTATTTTTCCAATGACTTGTGTTCAAATCCCAGAATAAACGAATTACCTCAGTTTTTACTCCAAGTTCGTTGTATATATATGTCCAATGATATTCTTTAAGCCATCTGTTATTTGCCTTGTCCCAATAAAAAGTGTTGCTTTCTACGTTTTTTCCGAACGAATTAAAAATATAAGTACTACGAGAGGTAAATAACCAGTCATTGAGTCCTGAATCCCATCTAAAATATTGTCTCTCTATATTGTTGCCATTAGCATCATAGGTATATTTTTCACGATAGTCACCAGTCCAGTCTCTGATGTCAGAGTTCCACCTGTAATTAACAAACTCAATTTGATTTCCTTTTTTATCCCATGCAGCTATAGAGTGTTCGTATCCATACCATGCTTTGATCTGAAAATCCCAATAATAAAGAAGGTATGATGTTAAATTCCCATAAAAATCATATTCGCGAATAATATGAGAACCGTTATTCCACGTTCCACTTTCACTATTCCAATCAAACCCGCAAAATTCAATTTGCTGGTTATTGATATTATAAGCAGCAGTCCAATATTCAAAATTTTCCCATCTGTTAGGATTTTCATGAAAGAAGGAATAGACAAACTTGATTCGATTACCCTTCACATCATAAAAGTAAACATTTTTCGCCTCTAGGGTAATTATGCCATTAACATCATGGAAGAAGTATATGGAGTCTAAAATACTTTTAGTGCGTTGCTGACTAAATAGAAAACATGATAATGATAATAAAAATGTCAATATCATAATTTTCTTCACAGTAATAAGGTTATCCAAAATGGTAGAATAAGAAATCCTTCCGATCTCATCAATCTGAATAGTATAGCAAATTTATCCCGGATTTAAATCAAAGTCAAATTTATTTTCATCTCATAAAAAGCCCCAGTGATTATGAGGGTTGGCTAATTATCAAATTATTTCAAATAATGAGATTTCAGTATTTTTGTTGTTGACTTGCCAGATTGTCACTTGATGGTTTAGTTGTTTGATCATAGACCACACTTATGGAATAAGCTGAGCGGCCGTATGTTTTATAACTCCGCCCATTAGCAAGAATAGATATCCCGACAGCTGTTAGAATAATTCCACCAACAACCGATGCTGCACCTAGAAAAATTGCAA
>JADDYF010000028.1 GCA_015712185.1 Bacteroidales bacterium | reverse complement strand
ATGGACAATGAAACAAGGCGGCACATACGACGATCTGCCGACGAGGGAGGAAGTTTACAAAGCGCTTGAAGCAAAGCTCTCATCGATGAAAGAAAAACATCAGCAGCCCGATGTCATTACCTATGCAGGAAATGGTGAACCTACCCTCCATCCGCAGTTTCCGGGTATAATTGACGACAGCATCAAACTGAGGAACAAATACTTTCGCGAGGCTAAGATTGCTGTCCTGTCAAACTCCACCGCAATTACAAAACCTGATATTAAAAAAGCTCTGCTGAAGGTGGATTCGAATATCCTCAAGCTCGATTCAGCTTTCGATCTTACCATCAGAATTCACAACCAGCCGAGGGTAAATGTAAAGGTAAACGAGCTTATAGAAAACCTCAGACAGCTCAAAGGCAGACTGATAGTTCAGACGCTTTTCCTCAGGGGAGTTTATAAAGGCAGAGTAATCGACAACACCACCCCTGAAGAGATCAACGCCTGGCTGAAAGCTATCGAAATGATAAAACCGTCAGAAGTAATGATCTATACAATATCAAGGGATACTCCTGAGGGCGGCCAGCTAAACAAGGTTCCTCTGAAGGAGCTTAAACATATCGCTTCGCTGGTCGAAGAACTTGGTATTGAAACTCAGGTTTCGGGCTGATATTGAAAAGAATCCGGAACATACTTATCTGTCCCCTTGAATGGGGATTGGGTCATGCGGGGCGGATGATCCCGCTGGCCGCAAAACTGCGTGAGGCGGGCAATAATATCTTCATCGGAGCCGGTAACGAGATTATGTCTTTTTTCCTTCACGAACTGCCAGGGCTTACTTATATTGATTTTCCGGGATTCAGGCCCGGATATTCAAAATTCCTTCCGCAGTATCTGATACTTCTGTTAAAGACTCCTGTTCTCCTGTTCCATATATTCCGCGAACATTCCAGACTAAAGAAAATAATACATGAATACGGGATAGATATTGTCATCAGCGATAACAGGTTTGGTTTGTGGAACAAAAAAGTCAGGACTGTATACGTAACTCATATGCCATTAATTCCGTTTCCGCGTTGCTTTTCATTCCTTGAGTTTATCGGCATCGTGCTTCACAGGGCTGTAATAAATAGATATTCCCTGTGTTTCATACCCGATTTGCCCGGTGAACTGAATCTGACAGGAAGGTTATCGCACGGCATCCGACTTCCGCAAAATACAAGGTACATAGGAATATTATCGAGGTTTACCGGAATGGTAACATCAAATGCCGGAGGTCATTCCGGACATGATCATTACACAATAATATTATCTGGTCCGGAACCTCAGCGCGAGATCCTGAAGCAGAAACTGACAGCTGTAATGGATGCAAGCCGCATAGAGACAGTGGTGCTTGAAGGTAAGCCTGGCAAACCGTCAGAAACGAGTGTAAAAGACAGTATAAGGTTTTTCAGCCATCTGGTTTCAAATGAAATGAGGGAAGTGATAACCGGAAGCAGGGGAGTTGTGGCCCGTGCAGGCTACACAAGCATTATGGAGCTTATCAGCCTGAACTGTTGTGCATTGCTGATACCCACACCCGGACAGACCGAACAGGAATACCTCGCAGGCTATCTTTCAGGTAAAGGCTGGTTTGCTGTTGTTCCTCAGAATAGAATAAATACGGATATGATCATCCCTCCTGTTGCTCCGGTATGGCCTGCTGAGATCATATCCCGGAGCAGAATACTGCTTGATGAGGCGCTGGCTGAGCTGTCAGAAGATCATCAGGAATAATGCTGCGCCGGCGAAACCGAGCATCAGTCCCGACCATACTTCAACCGGATTGTGATCATTAAGCCACAACCGCGATGACAGGACTAGTCCCGAAACCAGGACGACGGCAAACAGGTACCATGTCAGCGGGGTGTACATTTCCAGGGAAAGAATAATGACAAGAGCTGTCAGTGCACCAACGCCTGTGGAATGGATCGATATTTTCCACCAGAAGGTGATTACTGTCACGCATATTGCAAGGAATGCTGCTGACAGGATAAATGATTTTATGAAATGAGGAAGAATCTGGAACCTGTAAGTTATAACAGCGGTGACAGAATAAAAGAATGAAGTCATAATCAGGGGCAGTATCCTTTCTTTCCTCTCTTCAACAGCCCATGAAGTTATTATATTCCTGTACCTGAAGTAGGGCATAAGGGAGAGGGGCAACAACAGGTTATTAACAATTATCAGCAATAACAGAACTTTCTTATAATTAACAGGGATATACCCGATTGGCGTCGGAGCGGAAAATATTACCAGAAGGCCATATAGAGGTATAAGCAGCGGGTGAAAAACGATTGATACGATTTTCGCCAAAATATCAGGGATGTGTTGTGTGCGGTTATACGTCATTATATCTCCCTTCTTAATCTTGCAACCGGTATATTCAGCTGTTCCCTGTATTTGGCTACAGTCCGGCGGGCGATCTGGTATCCCTTTTCCTGAAGTATTTCTGTCAGCCGTTCATCAGTCAGCGGCTTCCGTTTTTCCTCATTGTCGATGCAATCCTGAAGGATTCTTTTTATTTCCCTGGTAGAAACCTCTTCCCCTGCGTCAGTCTGGAGTCCTTCGGAAAAGAAAAACTTCAGCGGCAAGATCCCGAAGTGAGTCTGTATGTACTTGCTGTTGGCCACCCTTGATACGGTTGAAATATCGAGACCTGTCATCTCAGCAACATCCTTAAGGATCATAGGTTTAAGTTTGGTCTCATCCCCGTCGATAAAATATTCCTTCTGGTATTCGAGTATCGCGTTCATTGTAAGAAGGAGCGTGTTCTGCCTCTGCTTTATGGCATCTATGAACCATTTAGCCGAGTCGATCTTCTGCTTCACAAACAGGACAGCATCCTTCATCTCCTTTTTGTGACTCTTGTCTTTGCTGTAGGCGTGAAGCATCTCGCTGTATGCAGTACTAAGTCTCAATTCCGGCAGGTTCCTTGAATTGAGATGCAGGTCAAAGCCATCCTCGGAATGTTCAAGAATAAAATCAGGGATTATGGGCTGAGCCGTTTTGCTGAGCGGTTCGCTATAGACTCCTCCGGGTTTTGGATTCAGTTTAAGAACCTCATCTATCGCCAGCTTTAGGTCGCCTTCGGTGATACCGAGCCTGGCCATTATCTTGTCATAGTGCCTCTTTGAGAATTCTTCAAACTGGAGATCGATTATTTTGTATGCCAAACTCAGGGGGAATTGTGATTTGTCTTTTTTCTCCAGTTGCAGCAGCAGGCACTCCCTCAGGTTCCGGGCTCCCACTCCTGCCGGTTCAAGGTCCTGAATGATTACAAGCACCTCTTCAAGTTCTTTCTCAGTTGTTGTTATATTCTGCAGGAAGGCAAGGTCATCAACAATATTGACCAGCTCTCTCCTGAGGTAACCATCCTCGTCTATATTACCTATTATGTATTCTCCGAGGATCTTCTGCTTGTCGGTAAGGTCCCTGAGACCAAGCTGAGACTCGAGGTGTTCCTGGAATGTTGATCCCACAGAGAAGGGGATTTCGGCTTTCTTATCATCGTCCCTGTTGTAGTTATCTGCATGCAGCCGATAATCTGGTATCTCATCCTCCTCCAGATAGTCATCGATAGTAAACTCCTCCTGATCCTTATCTTCCTCTTCGAAATCTTCGCCTTCTGATTCTCCTTCAGGCAGTTCTTCATCCTCCTGACCCTCTTCAAGTGCAGGATTTTCCTCAAGCTCCTTTTTAATCCGCTGTTCTATCTGAAGGGTAGGCACCTCCAGCAGCTTGATCATCTGTATCTGCTGAGGTGACAGCTTCTGTAATAATTTCTGTTGGAGCTTCTGTT
The DNA here is from genome assembly GCA_015712185.1 of Bacteroidales bacterium. Classification (GTDB taxonomy): domain Bacteria; phylum Bacteroidota; class Bacteroidia; order Bacteroidales; family VadinHA17; genus LD21. The sequence goes on along the minus strand of JADDYF010000028.1, from coordinate 4,184 downwards.
TTAACATCATCTTTCCCCCTTCAAAAGTACCACCGGATTAGCAAGGTTAAAATTCAGCGTTTTTCGGTGTTCTCGGAAACGGAATGACATCACGTATGTTTGACATTCCGGTTACAAACTGGACAAACCTTTCAAATCCGAGTCCGAATCCGGAATGAGGTGCGGTCCCGAATTTTCTTGTCTCAAGATACCACCAGAGATCTTTTTGAGGCATATTCAACTCATTAATACGGGAAAGAAGTTTTTCATAAACCTCCTCACGCTGGGAACCGCCGATAATTTCACCGATTCCCGGGAACAGAACGTCCATGGCCTTTACAGTTTTGCCATCATCGTTCTGTTTCATATAAAAGGCCTTTATATCTCTGGGATAATCTGTAATGATCACCGGCTTCCTGTAGTGTACTTCAACCAGGTATCTTTCATGCTCTGCCTGAAGGTCCTTTCCCCAGTTTACCGGGTATTCCCACTCCTTTGATGCTGAAGTTAATATTTCAACCGCCTGGGTATATGTGATCCTTTCAAACTTGTTTTCCTGCACAAACTTCAGCCGCTCCAGAAGCCCGTTGTCGATCATTTTGTTCAGGAATTCAAGATCCTCACGGCAGTTATCGACGGAATATCTGATGAGGTACTTTACAAAATCTTCTGCAAGATCCATGTTATCGTCAATGTCATAGAAAGCCATTTCAGGTTCTATCATCCAGAATTCAGCAAGGTGGCGGGGCGTATTTGAATTCTCTGCCCTGAATGTGGGACCGAATGTATATATTTCTCCAAGGGCAAGAGCACCAAGTTCACCTTCGAGCTGCCCTGATACAGTAAGGTTGGTGGGTTTGCCGAAAAAATCATTGCTGAAATCTATTGAGCCGTCTTTATTCAAAGGCAGATTGATGAGATCCATTGTGGTTACCCTGAACATCTCCCCAGCGCCTTCAGCATCGCTGCCCGTTATAATTGGAGTATGCAGGTAGTAAAAGCCTTTGTCGTTAAAATATTTATGGATTGCATAAGCTATGGCGTGCCTTATCCTGAAGACAGCTCCGAAAGTGTTGGTCCTGAAACGGAGGTGGGCATTCTCCCTGAGGAATTCCATTGAATGTCCCTTTTTCTGAAGAGGGTATGTCAGGGCATCGCTTTTACCATATAATTCTATTAATGATGCACTAATTTCAACATTCTGCTCCTGTCCCTGCGATTTGACAAGCTTTCCTTTCACAGCTATGCAGGCTCCTGTAGTAATATCCTTCAGAAGGGAATCGTCGAACTTTAATGCATCAGCTACAACCTGGATATTATTAATTGTTGAACCGTCATTCAGAGCAATGAATATAATATTCCTGTTTCCCCGTTTTGTTCTGACCCAGCCTTTAACCAGTACATCCGAACCTGTCTGTTGTGAAGCAAACAACTCTTTTACCTTTGTTCTTTTCATTATGATAAAAAAAAGATATCATGTAAAAATATAAAATGTTATCCGCTAAATCCCAATAGATCAACATTATTTTGAATCTCCCTGCTGTACTGCATCACTTTATATAACCTCTGAAACATTTATTTGTTTCACTGTGGCATTGTTTTTGTGCATTAGTGTCCTCTTTTTCAGATTATTTGATGGATCTTAAGAAATAATTTCCGGATAAATCAGTTATTATAACAGGAACGCATCCGGTTTATTCAATTGATTTGATAATTGTTAAATTCTGAATAACTTTGAGTAAGTAAACTGAAAATATATTAAACTATGGAAGAAAATCAGAAATTAATAATTGTACCATGGGATTTTACACATGTTGCCGAGAATGCACTGGCACATGCAGTTAAAATCGGTAAAATGGTAGGTAACAGCATTTGCCTCCTCCACATAGTTGACCCCAATGTCAGTGTCAGGGCTGCAGGGGAGAAGAAAGCTGCTTTACAGCATATAAGCGATACCAGCAGGATAAAGTACAATATCCCGGTATCGTGCGAAATTCTGAAAGGAAGTATTTTCAGTGCCATTGCCGAATTTGCGAACAAGAAAGAAGCAAATCTTGTGGTAATGGGGACCCATGGTATGAAGGGGATGCAGAAGCTTACGGGCAGCTGGGCATTGAAGGTAATAGTTAAGTCAAAAATCCCTTTCATAGTTATTCAGGATCCTCCGTCTGACCAGGGCAGATACCATAATATTGTATTCCCGGTTGATTTCAGGGTGGAAAGCAAAGAAAAAATAGGGATGGCAATTTTTATGGGCAAATATTTCGATTCCAAAATTCATGTCATTAAGCCGGCCACTACGGATAAAAGCCTTCTGAAAGCAACGAATATTAATCTTAATTTTGCGATCAAATACCTGACGCAGAATAATATAGAATATCAGATCCATGAAGTTCCAAGAGGGAACTTTGCACAGCAGACAATAGACTTTGCGCTGAAGATAAATGCAGATCTTATACTCGTTGTGACAACCAAAAATATTACAGCTATCGACTATGTGCTTGGGGCGTCAGAACAGGCAATTATCGCGAACAGTTCCAAAATACCTGTCTGCTGCGTTAACCCGAAAGCCTCGTTTGCCAAGGTAGGGCAGTTTATGTACGGATAGCAGATGTCCGGCAGAAGATATTAATGAGGCTTTCTCAACCTCTTAATTATACATTTTTCCCCTTGAATTCTTCAGTTGTTTTTGCCAGGGATGCGAGGCCGCCTATTACCCCGAGATTCATCGAATCCAGAGCCGAACTAGGCACAATGACCATCGAGCCCTTTTCTTTCAATCCCTCATACAGCATGTTCATCCCGCGAAGATGCAATGCAATAGGATTATTGCTGTATTGCTCACTGGCTTTGGCAAATTTCTCGGCAATTTCCGTTTCGGCAGTTCCAAGAATTACCCTTGCCTTTCTTTCTCTTTCAGCCTGAGCCTGCTTGCTCATTGCGTCGGCAAGCGCCTGAGGAATGATGATGTCTCTTATACCTACTGTCTGACAGGTTATTCCCCAGGGATTGGTATTCGCATCAAGCGTCTTCTGAAGGGCTTCAGCGATCTTTTCCCTTTCCTGTAACAGGTCAGCGAGCTCATGCTTTCCGATAATATCTCTTAAATCGGTCTGTGCAATATATGAAATTGCTCTTACATATTCCTGCACTTCAAGCGCTGCCTTTTCAACATCCCATACAGTCCAGTAAACAACTGCATCAACGTTAACAGGAACAGTATCTTTTGTCAGAGTCTGTTCTGCCCTGAATTCTGTCACTCTTACCCTCTGATCAATATAACTGGAAATGCGATCAATTATAGGAATGATAAAGAATAAACCAGGACCTTTCAATCCATTGTATTTACCCACTCGCAGAACAACGGCCTTCTCCCACTGGTCGGCTATCTGGATTGAGCTCGCTATCAATAAGGAAACTACAATAAGGGTTACCAGAAGAGGCACACCGATTAACCCTAACAAATACAAGCCAATAGAAATGGCCAGGAGGATAACCAATACTGTAAATGCTACAGGATTAAAAATGCTGATTGAATCTGAACTTGTTTTCATTTCCTGTTCTTTTTTTGAAGTTCGTTAATAATATCATCTGCTGAAAATCCATAACTGAAAGCAATTGTTGAAAACTCATTGCAAATATCCTGAAGTTTCTTGCTTCTTTCCTTTTCCGGTATCTTTATCACTGTCTTGCCTATGAAAGTTCCGGTCCCCTGCTGTGTTTCAAGTATATTCTGGATCTCCAGTTCCTTATAGGCTTTTGTTACAGTGTTGAGATTCACTTTAAGCTCTACTGCCAGCGCTCTTACAGTGGGTAATTGCTCTCCTGCGGTGAGACTGCCCGAGGCTATCCCGAATTTTATCTGGTCTATAATCTGCCGATAAAACGGGACCCCTGCTTTCGGATCTAAAATGAATTGCACCATAGTCCTATTAGATTAATGTTATGTTTCTATAGTACAATAATATAATATAACTTTGATTTTTCCAAATATTTTTCAGAATTTTTCGTTGTTAAAGCCAATGAAAGATCCTGGTGATCTAGTATATAACTGATACCCAGCCAGGCAATTTCCTGCCTGCAATTGCATAATCACTTCCCGATCTTACTTTTCTGCCATGGGAAACGCCCCATATAATTAAAAGTATGATATAGGTTACCACAACCAGAATCATTGTTGACTGGCTCTCCATATTACTGCGATT
>JADDYF010000443.1 GCA_015712185.1 Bacteroidales bacterium | reverse complement strand
ATAAAGCAGCTTAGTACCCATATTTGCACCTCTGCGCAGAATGACATATCCGAGGATCAGCATCGAAGGAATGCTTATCACCTGCCTCGGGAGATTAATGTTGAGCGAATTCGTGAAAAAGTTAAAAACAAACTCAAATGCTTCGGTAAAGGCGATGATATAAAATGCAACACTTATCGCCTGTGAGAGGAACAGGGCAATTCCGATGGTTGCACCTATATTAAGTCCGAATGACCGTGAGATGATGAAGTATTCGCCTCCGCCCTCAACACGTTTATTGGTGGCCAGCTCCGAAATGGCAAAGGCTGTCGGAATAGTCAGAGAGTGTCCAAGAAGTATTATAAGCAGGGCACCCCAGAAACCCAGGGTTCCGACAGCAAAACCAAATCTTAAGAATAGTATAGCTCCCAGTATTGTGGAAATCGCAGTAAAGAATACAGGGATCGTTCCAAATCGTTTCTTAGTGGTTTCTGGCTCCATACTGTAAAAATAGCTTATACTGCAAAGTTTAAGTTCTTCTCCTGAAAAGGCATATCATCATGTAAAACAGATAAATGCAATAGTCAGTGTATGTATGCGAAATTCCTGTTTAAACTTACATAAAAACTCTCAAAGACCGGTGATATATGCTGATTATTCTGTAACCTGACGAAAAGCTGCAATGATCATGATTTTTACTTTATAAATAAAAAGAAATGGAAGTATCACCTCACTCCATGTCTGAATTGTTTCTTTCAATTTACATTATTTTAGCTATCTGCCGGCAATTACAATCTGTAAAATACTAAATTTATTGCTGAATACCAGTGCGACTTTTAAGTAATACCTTAATCCGCCGGAATATGAACAGAATATCAATTACCCTGATTATTTTCTGCCTTTTTATAGCCTCTGCTGTTTCGCAGACAGGGACTGTTAAACAGGTAAAGCTTGTTGATTTTGAGATGCAATCTTCGTCGCTGATTGACGAAACCGGAGAAACGATTTCAGATCCCGATTACAAGACGCAGGTCTACTGGTTCCCGGTAAAAGTCCCGTCAACAGTTCTGACTGGATTGGTTGCAAATGGTATCTATCCTGATCCTTATTCAGGGTTGAATAATATGCTTATCCCTGATGCATCGGATGAATTCAATAAGAAATATAACCTTGAACAATACAGCCATCTGCCGAATGATCCCAATCCCTGGAAGAAGCCCTACTGGTACCGTACGACTTTTGAAGTACCGGCTGCTGACCGCGGACGTTGTTTCCAGCTGATATTTAAGGGTATTAACTACAGGGCAGGCGTCTGGCTCAATGGAACACAGGTGGCAGATTCAGCGCAGATGGCGGGAATGTTCGCAGAATACAGCCTTGATGTCAGTAAGGTCATAAAACCCGGCAGCAGGAATATCCTGGCAGTAAAGATTTATCCTCTTGATTATCCAGGCCTTCCTTCGAATGAACAGCTTGAAGCACTTGGTGATTTCTATCCCAATGGCGGTCCTACGGGCGACATCGGAAAGAATGTAACCATGCTCTGCTCGGTAGGCTGGGACTGGGTTCCTCCTGTACGTGACCGTAATATGGGGATATGGCTGCCGGTTTATCTTCGTACTTCAGGAGCAGTTACAATTGGAAAGACCATGATTTCAACCGGATTTCCGACAGAGCAGGATACCAGCCTTGCAAAGCTCTCAATAAACCTGACACTCTTCAACCATAGCAACACCAATGAAGCAGGGAGGCTGTTGGTTAGGATCACTCCCGAGAATTTCAGAGGTAAGACTGTACAGTTTACAAAGAATGTTGCAGCCGTGAAAAACGGACAGACAGCTGTTAAAATGACCAGTGATGATACAAAAGAACTCAACATCAGCAAACCAGGCATCTGGTGGCCAAATGGATATGGCAAACCCAACCTTTACAGGATAAGGCTTCAGTATTCAAACAACGCCGGCATTTCTGATGATACATCTTTTGTATTTGGTATCAGAACTGTATCGAGTAAAGCTGTTGAGGTTAATAAGAACTGGCGCCGCGATTTCTATGTGAACGGCAGAAGGATACACATAACAGGTGGTGCGTGGGTGCCCGATTTCATGCTGAACCGCGACTCCCTGCGATACGACTATGAAATGAAGTTATGCAGGAATGCCAATATAAACCTTGTAAGGATATGGGGTGGCGGAGTTACTCCGTGTGATGAATTCTTTGATGCTGCAGACCGTTACGGATTGCTTGTCTGGTCTGATTTCTGGATAACAGGCGACACCCAGGGGGAGTTTAAGGGATCTCCCGACTGGCCGCTGGAGAGTGAGGTATTTAAAAGAAATGTGATAAGCACTATATACAGGATCAGGAATCATCCCAGCCTTCTGGTATGGACCGGCGGAAATGAAGGACACGCAAGAAGGGAGCTTTATGATTTTATGAGGAACAGCATTATTGACCTGGATGGGACGAGACCTTTTATTCCCAGTTCATCGGGCTTTGCCCGTCTTCCCGAGGGATGGCCCGCCTCATGGCCTGACAATCTGCCAGGTGGTGTTTACAGCGGCGGACCGTATACATGGCAGGATCCGAAAAGCTATTACACCAGAGCCATTGCAGGCAGGGACTGGGTGTTCAAGGATGAGACAGGGATCCCTTCAATGCCCCCATATAATATCCTGCCAAAAATTATCACAAACCTTGTGTGGGATACCCGGTTGCCATTCCCGCTGAACCACACCTGGGGCTATCATGATGCCGCAACCGGTAACGGCAGGTGGGACATGTACTATAATGAAATGGTTAAGCGATATGGTGAGCCGGTATCAATGGAAGATTTCTGCAATAAGATGCAGCTGATGAATGCCATAGGATATCAGGGGATTTTTGAAGCAGCCGGACACAAGCTCAACGATATTGGAGGTGTAATGCTGTGGAAGCTGAATGCTGCATTTCCGAGCGTGGTATGGCAGGTCTATGACTGGTTCCTTCAACCAAATGCAGGGTATTACTTTATGCAGAACGCATGTGAACCGGTTCATATTCAGCTGAACCTGAGCAGCCTTAAGGTAACTGTACTGAACAGGACATATAAAAAGGTGAACGATCTTACTGCCCGGGTTGATGTACTGGATTTTGATTCAAAATCACTTTTCATGGAAGAAGTGCCAGTAAGCCTGAATCCAACGGAAGTCAAAGAAACGGCATCACTTAATTCTTTGCTTGAAAAAACAAGAGGGATCTGTTTTGTTGTGCTGAATCTCAGGA
>JADDYF010000172.1 GCA_015712185.1 Bacteroidales bacterium | reverse complement strand
GATAGTTTCACTTTTTGATCCAACTCCTTTGGACAATACTAAACGTGGTCGTTATATAAGTATTGCAGCAGAGTGCAACAAATTGAATAATAAAATTACTTACTTCAGCAGTACTTTCAGGCACTCAACAAGGATTCAATCTTATGAAGAAACACACACAGTAAAGATAAATGATGATTATGAGGTTGTATTTATCTTAACACAGCCTTATCATAAAAATATATCATTTAGGCGTTTGTCCTCATATAGAGGTTTCACAAAGAATTTAAACCATTATATAAGAAACCAATCCCGTCCCGATCTTGTGTTGATTGCTTATCCGCCAATATTTCCAGCTTACTGGCTTACAAAATGGGCTAAAAGAAATGGAATACCCTTAGTTGTAGATATTATTGATACATGGCCAAAAAACCTGCTGAGATTGGCACCAAAACATTTTAAGTGGCTTTTCAAAATATTCTTGTTTCCTCTGTACTATGAGTCAAGAGTAATACTCAAAAATTGCAGCGGAGTAATTGGAATCTCAGATCAGAATATTGCATGGGCAAAGAGTTATGGTTTTTCTTCTTTTAGAACAGGTGTTTTCTGGCCTGCAGTACCTTTTAAGGAGATAAGAGAAAAAATTGATAACTATACAAAACAATTGCAGCCAAACAGAGATAAAAAATTAAAATTAATATATGCAGGAAGTCTAGGCCAAACATATGACATTCCGATAATTCTGAAAGCAGCTGAAATTCTAGGTAAAAAGCATCCCGGTAAATCGGAATTTTTAATAGCAGGCTCAGGATATTATCGAGAATTAGTACTTGAATATGTTAATAAATGTGAAAATATTAAGTATTTAGGCAGGATTGACCATAACGATTTGCTATTCTATTATGCTTCATCTGATGTGGGATTGGCACAATATCCCAGGGATGCTACACAATCTATAACTTATAAGTTTTTCGACTATTTAAGCGCTGGTTTGCCGATTCTGAACTCTTTAAAGTCGGAAATGGCTGTACTGACTGAAAAATATTGTGTTGGTTTTAATAATCCACCTGGCGATACCGACCAATTAGTGATGAATATTGAAAAATTTCTTTTTCATAATTCTCTTTTGGAAGAATACAAGAGAAATGCACTTATTCTGGCATCTAATAAGGGTGATAATGAAGTAGTTTACAAAGAATTAGTTAATTTTTTGGAGTCTTTTAACTGAACCTGTTTCACCAGGATACCCTCTCAAAAACTTAAACGCCGGTTTTCAGATCTTCTAATAAGTATATCTTTTATTGAGACTTGAACGTTTTATTTCAAAAAAATCGTAATTATAAAAAGTAATTCCTAATGAAAATAGTAGTCGTCGGAACCGGATATGTTGGCCTTGTAACAGGTACCTGTTTTGCAGAAGCTGGTTTGTCAGTAATTTGTGTTGATGTTGATGAACAAATGATCGTGAACCTGAAAAATGGGATTGTGCCAATATATGAACCAGGTCTGAAGACAATGATAGACCGGAATACTGAAAAGGGACGTTTATCCTTTTCCACCAGTATCAAAGAAAACATTAATGGAGCTGAAGTAGTTTTTATTGCAGTCGGAACACCACCAGATGAAGATGGAAGTGCTGACTTGAAATATGTTCTGGAAGCTGCAAGAGAGATAGGCAGAAATATGAATAATTATCTTTTGGTAGTTACAAAAAGTACTGTCCCGGTAGGCACCGCTATGCATGTCAAAGCAGCTATACAGGATGAGCTGGATAAAAGAGGAAGTAATGTTACCTTTGATGTTGCTTCAAATCCTGAATTTCTGAAAGAAGGTAATGCAATTGACGATTTCATGAAACCCGACAGGATAGTTATTGGGATAGAAAGCCCTGAAGCTGAATCCCTGATGCAGAAGCTTTATAAACCCTTTCTTCTTAACGGACATCCTCTGATATTTATGGATATACCTTCTGCAGAGATGACCAAATATGCAGCCAACGCACTGCTGGCTACTAAAATCAGCTTTATTAATGATATTTCAAATTTATGTGAAATTGTCGGAGCTGATGTTAATATGGTTCGTAAAGGGATTGGAAGCGATACGAGGATTGGTACAAAATTCATTTATCCCGGTGTCGGATACGGAGGGTCCTGTTTTCCCAAAGACTTAAAAGCACTCATTAAAACGGGCAGAGATAATAACTATCTTCTTAGAATTCTGGAGGCCGTAGAGCAAGTAAATGAATATCAGAAGAATGTTATTTTCAATAAAGTGCTAATCAGCTTTAAGGGGGATATTGATGGCAAAACTTTCGGACTATGGGGACTTTCCTTTAAGCCACAAACTGATGATATGCGTGAAGCCCCATCGCTTGTCATAATTAAGAAACTATTGCATGCAGGTTCTTCAATAAAGGTATATGATCCTGTAGCTATGAAAGAAACACATCGTCTCATCGGTGATTCAGTTATATATGCAAAAGATCAGTACGAGGCTGTTATTGATGTTGATGCACTTTTAATTATTACAGAATGGCCGGAATTCAGATTACCTAATTTTAAAGTTCTGGAGAAACTGATGAAACATAAAATCATTTTTGATGGACGAAATATCTTTGAGCATTCAGAAATGAGTGAATACGGTTTTACATATTATAGCATTGGCCGTAAACCTGTTATTCCGCTAAAATGAGAAGAATAATAATTATAAGGGGTTGTATCTGTTGGATCGCTCATCGGTGAATATTTACTGATTGAGGGGATTGATGAAATATATATGGATCACTGTTTCATGGGCAAATAAACAAAGGTGAGCTATCGTATTCCTGCCGGATCTAAGAAAAGAGATTGGCTGAAATTTACATTTTCACCTTTAGCAGAACAGAATGTTTACCATACAAACAGTATAAAGTTTTACAGCAGGTAAGATAGTGCTAAAAAGACTTTTTGATATTATCACCTCATTTCTTGGAATATTAGTATTAAGTCCGGTCCTGTTGTTAGTAGTTATTCTTATTAAGCTACGGACTCCCGGGAGTATATTCTTTTGTCAAAAAAGAACCGGGAGACGGGGCAAGCCATTTATGCTTTATAAATTCCGGACAATGATTCCTTACCATAGCGGAAGTAGTATTTCAGTCTGGGGGGAAAGCCGTATAACTCCATTAGGTGCTAAACTACGTAAATATAAGGTTGATGAATTGCCCGAGCTCTGGAATGTCCTTAAAGGAGATATGAGCCTTGTTGGTCCACGTCCTGTTGTACCTGTATACACAGAAAGGCTGAAAGGGGAAGAATTGAGGATTCTTGATCTGCGTCCGGGAATAACAAGTCCGGCTTCGATCAGATATGCCAACGAAGAGGTACTTATTGCCTCTGCATCTGATCCTCATAAATATTACAATGAGGTAATTTGGCCTGACAAGGTCAGACTTAATCTTGAATACGCTAACAACCGGAGTTTTTTTGGAGATCTAATTATTATTTTTGACACAATATTTAAAAGAAACTGAATTGAAGAGTTAGTTGGTAAAGAACAGAATCTCCCTCAAAGACAAAAAATTGAGAAATCTCAGGCATCTGTAAATAAATTGTCTATTGAAGAGTTCCAACCTAAAATGATTTCATAAAAGAAAAAATATCAATGAATGGAAAGGGTGCAAATTATTGAAAAGTTGACTTCTGTGTTCAGAAAAGTATTCAGTGATAATGAATTAGTTCTTTCTGATGGAATGACAGCGAATGATGTTGATCAATGGACCTCATTATCTCATGTCATACTGATAACCGAGATAGAAAATAATTTTTCAATCACTTTTCAATTGAAAGATTTAAATAAGTTGGATAACGTGGGTGCTATGATTGATATCATTAACTCTAAACTTTAACCAGGAACCCTGTTGTATGGCATTCACTTCTTTTAATTTCTTAATATTTTTCCCCCTTGCAATAACAGCCTGTTATTTAACTCCTGTAAAATTCAGATGGATAACTCTGCTTGTTGCCAGTTATTTTTTTTATATCACTATAAAGCCGGTATATGCAGTGCTCACTGCAGGAATTACTTTGTCAACATATGTTTTCACCCGGTTGATGGAAGGAAACAGCAGCGAAGCGGCAAAAAGACGATTAATGCTGATTAATATTGGTTTGATTCTGATTCCCCTGTTTTTTTTCAAATATTTTGGTGTCATTAACAACGGATTACTTTCATTTTTAGAAAACCATAACCTGCGATGGCCTTTGCCCGAAATTAAACTTTTACTTCCCGTGGGAATTTCTTTCTACACCTTTATGGCCATCGGCTATACTGTTGATGTGTTTAACGAAGAGGTAAAAGCCGAAAAGAATATTGGAATATTAGCATTGTTCGTATCATTCTTCCCCCTGGTACTATCGGGACCCATAGAACGAGCAAGGAATATGTTCCCTCAGTTTAAGAATATACAGGAACTAAATTATGACAATATCGTTAAGGGACTTAAGTTTATCCTGTGGGGGTATTTTATGAAACTGGTGGTTGCTGACAGAATAGCTTTATATCTTGAAGCTATTTTCAGTAATATTCCCCAGCACAATGGAAGTTCCCTTTTATTTGCATCACTTTTATATCCCTTACAGGTATATGGGGATTTCGGCGGATATTCTTTAATTGCCCTGGGTACGGCAAAAGTCCTTGGATTTAATGTGATGATAAACTTTAACCGGCCTTTCTTTTCTGTTTCTATAGCTGAATTCTGGCGCAGGTGGCATATTT
>JADDYF010000396.1 GCA_015712185.1 Bacteroidales bacterium | reverse complement strand
GGTATTTAAGGCAGATGATTACAAAATAGACATCGATTACCCAGATGGTGAAGAGGAACAAATCGGGATAGTAGACAAATTTACTTTACCCGATACATTTAACACATTTTTAAGATCATTCAGTATCAACAAAAATGCCGACCTAATTGGAGTATCAGCTAACGGACTGTTTGGTTATACTACTTATGATGCAGTTAAATATTTCGAAAACATTCACCTTAGTAACACAGTAAGAGAAGACTGCCATATCCCTGATATTCATTACTGCCTTTACAGGTATATTATAGCAATCAATCATTTTAACAACCGCATTTTTCTTTTAGAAAATCTTCTCGAAGGCGAAGAAAGTAGAAATGAAAATGTTAAAAGCCTTTTACGGAACCCCAGTCTTGGAGCTTTCCAATTTGAATCCCTGAATAATGAAAGTTCAAATATTACTGATAAGGAATATATAGAAATGGTAGGAAAAGGGAAAAAGCATTGCTTCCTGGGAGATGTTTTCCAGGTAGTCCTGTCGAGGCAATTTAGTCAACAGTTTCATGGCGATGAGTTCAATGTGTACAGGGCTTTACGGAATATTAATCCTTCTCCCTATCTTTTTTATTTTGATTACGGGGGATATAAACTTTTTGGATCTTCTCCCGAGGCTCAATTGATTATTGAGAAGGGGGTGGCTAAGATAAATCCCATCGCCGGAACCTTTAAACGATCTGGTGATGATGAAGAAGACAGGCAATTGGCCATCGATCTTACTAATGACAGTAAGGAGAACGCCGAGCATGTCATGCTGGTTGATCTGGCAAGAAATGATCTGAGCCGGAATTCGGATAATGTAGTTGTAAAAACCTATCGGGAAGTGCAGTTTTATTCACATGTTATTCATCTGGTTTCTGAGGTGACTGGTGAACTTAAGGAGTGTTTTAATCCCATAAAGGTTTTTGGGGATTCATTCCCGGCAGGAACCCTCTCCGGAGCCCCCAAATTTAAGGCAATGGAGCTTATAGACAGTTTCGAGAACCGGAACCGCGGATATTACGGTGGGGCCCTTGGATATATTGGCTTTAACGGGGATATCAATCATGCAATCATGATCCGCTCATTTCTTAGCAGGAACAATACTCTATATTATCAGGCAGGGGCAGGTATTGTGGCTGCCTCTGTTGAAGAAAACGAACTTAATGAGGTGAATAATAAGCTTGGAGCCCTGAAAGCAGCTATCTCAATGGCCTCCCGGATATGATAACTTAAAACAGGCAACAATGAAAATAATGGTATTGGATAATTACGACTCATTTACATATAATCTGGTATATATTCTGAAAGAATTAACCAGTGAGCCGGTTGATGTACACAGGAACGATGAGATTGGCCTGGGAACTATTAGTAACTACGATAAGATTTTAATTTCTCCCGGGCCGGGAGTTCCGGATCAGGCAGGTATTACTAAGAAAATGATCGAACATTTTGCTACAACAAAGAGCATCCTGGGAGTTTGTCTGGGATGCCAGGCTATAGCTGAGGTATTTGGGGGAAAGCTTATCAACCTCGACAAAGTTTACCATGGAGTGGAAACAAACATAAATGTACTTGATGAGAACGACAGAATTTTCAGGGAAATTCCGGTAAGTTTTACAGCCGGAAGATATCATTCATGGGTGATCAATGAAAACAATCTTCCTGCCGATCTCAAAATAACAGCAAAAGATGATGAAGGAATGATTATGGCTATAACACACTTAACTAATGATGTTAAGGGAGTACAGTTTCATCCCGAATCAGTTCTTACAAAGTATGGAAAACAAATATTGCTTAACTGGTTGAATATTTAAGGTAAGTGAATTTGAAAATTTCAAAGTGAGACATTGAAAGAACGGTATGATATAGAAATAAACCTCAAGAACTTACAATGAATTACAATGATTGACAATTTCAGAATTATCTTATAAATACTTTTAAATAAATGAAAGATATCCTCCAAAAATTAACATCCCACCTTACCCTTGAAAGGGAAGAAGCGAGGAATATATTGAAAAAAATTGCTAATGGTGAATATAATAATTCACAGGTATCATCTTTTCTTACGGTTTTTATGATGCGGATGATAACTGTTCACGAGCTGGCCGGTTTTCGTGATGCGCTACTAGATTTGTGTATGGTAACAGACCTTTCTGAATTTGAAACGATCGATCTTTGCGGTACAGGTGGAGATGGGAAAAATACTTTCAATATCTCCACTCTGTCGTCGTTTGTTGTTGCAGGAGCCGGTGGTAAAGTCTCCAAACATGGCAATTACGGAGTCTCATCAGCCTGTGGTTCCAGCAATGTAATGGAATACCTGGGATATAAATTCACAAACAACCGGGATACTCTCAGGAAACAGTTGGAAAAGGCGAATATTTGCTTCCTTCATGCACCTTTATTTCACCCAGCCATGAAAGCTGTTGCCCCAATCAGGAGGGAGCTGAGTGTGAAAACCTTTTTCAATATGCTCGGTCCAATGGTTAATCCGTCATTCCCGCATAACCAGTTCGTGGGTGTATGGAGTCTGGAGACAGCAAGGCTTTACAATTACATTTAT
>JADDYF010000392.1 GCA_015712185.1 Bacteroidales bacterium | reverse complement strand
TACAAGTATAAAAGAATTATCAGAAGATGATAGTTTATTGAGGATAATCCTGCCTGCAGGATTGTCTTTCTTTATTTTTACAATCCTGAGCTACCTAATAGAAATTAAGCGGGGGACAATAGAAGCAGAAAGGCACATCGGAATATTTGCACTTTCATTAATGTTCTTTCCCAAGATCATGATGGGGCCAATAGAGAAGCCAGGGAACATTTTTCCGCAGCTCAGGGCAGAAAAAAATTTTGATTATGAAATGGTGGTGGACGGGCTGAAGCAAATACTCTGGGGGTATTTTAAAAAACTCGTAATTGCAGACAGGTTGGCCATTTATGTTAATGCTGTTTATGGAAACCACGAACAGCAAAGCGGAATATCATTTCTGATCGCGACAATTTTTTATTCCTTTCAGATATACACTGACTTTTCAGGCTATACGGATATTGCTCTTGGATCTTCAAAGATCCTGGGTTTTAAACTTACAAATAATTTTAATAGACCATGTTTCGCGACCTCGATCAGAGAATTCTGGAACCGCTGGCATATAAGCTTATCGATCTGGTTAAGGGATTACCTGTTTCTCCCGCTGGTAATTTTCTTATCCGGCAAAATAAAACAGGCAAAATACCTGGGTGTTGCAACAAGAAAATGGATTTTCATGGTTGCTGCAATAATGACTTTCTCACTCTACGGAATATGGCATGGCATAGGACTTAATTTCTTATTATGGGGTCTGCTTTTCGGGATCTACCTGACAGTTGGCAACTGGACGTTTGAATTCAGCAAAAAACTTAGAAAAATCCTGCACATTAATATTAGATCAGGTTTATATAAGATGTATGGCATTGCAGTAACATTTTTCCTTGTTTCATTTGCATGGATCTTTTTCAGAGCCGATAATTCGGCGAGCGCATTTTCTATAATCAAGAGTATGGTTAGTTTGAGTGGGCCTGTATATCTGGATCTAGGAACAATTATATACAGTATTATTGGAATTGGATTTTTGCTTTTAATTGAGATAAGAAGAGAACTTAGCCCAACGAGTTGTCTGCCTTTTAAAACAAAGCATTGGTTTGCTGAACATCTGGCGTATGCAATGCTGGCAATAATAATTTTACTTGTCGGAGTTTTTGATGGAGAACAGTTTATTTATTTCCGGTTTTAGTTTAATATGCTGAGGACGAAAAATAAATATTTGAGATTATTGGCAAATAGCCTTAACTTTATTGCCCTTATTTTCTTGATAGATCTGGTGGTGGGCAATTTTCTTCGACATTATTATTTTAAATCAAATTTCGGAACCAACTATTATTTAACATATGCATTGGACAGCACAAGAGCAGATGTGATTATAATAGGATCAGGACGTGCGCGCAGCCATTATGTACCGGAAATAATAGAAGATAACCTTGACCTTACCTGTTTCAATACAGGAATGGACGGAAACTATCTGCCGAACAGTTACGCAGTTTATAAGTCTATCAAAAAGCGCTATACACCTCAATTCGTATTGCTGGATATAAGGCACCTTAATGAGCTTTTTAAAGGATCAGGAGGTTATAATCAGCTCGGATCTCTTCTCCCATATTATAAAGAAAAAGAAGAAATCAGGGATATCATTACCCTGAGAGGCAAATATGAAAGACTAAAATTAATTAGTAGAATATATCCATTTAATTCCGAACTTCTGACAATAATTCAAGGCTCATTAAAGAAAGAAGATATTACTGAATTTAAAGGATACCTGCCAAGATTTGGGAGTCTGTCCGATATTACTCTATCAACTAAACAAGCGGAAGATTATGAAATAGATACCAATAAAATAAGAATTCTGGAATCGATTGCTTCTGACTGTAACTCACACGACATCACACTTATTATTATTCTGTCTCCTATGTATACTCTGACTGAACAAAAAGCGGGTGTTTCATTACTGAACGACCTGGCAATAAAATATGGTGCAGAATTTTGGAACTATTTCAATGACACAATTTTTCTAAAACCAGAATATTTCAAAGATGCAGAGCATATGAATGATCTGGGAGCAAAAAAATTCACCAAACTGATTGCTTACAGACTTCAGCAAATGTTGAATCACTAATGTATCCAAGTAATTCATGTCAGACTTCTCTTTTTTGCTTAAATCGTTTTAATGCTGTTGAGCATAAAATTAAAATCCGTTTCAAATAACCTAACAGTCCGCTGTAAATTCAAAGTACCTTGACAACCTCCTGATTAAAATAAAAAACCCCTTTTATGACAGTATAAAAGGGGTTAACTTCAATTATCGATTACTTTACATTATTAATTAAACAATATTCTGCATGACTAACGGCTCTTAAGTTTATCCTGTTTGGCTTCAGGTTGTCAATAGTGGCTTAAATATTATTACCAGACTTTTTCAAAACTACTTTTATCTGCTTCTTTGTTAATTGTGCGAAAATATGTTTTGTACTCTTTAGAAAGTAATAACGGGTCTTTGGTGAAAAGTCTGGAAATAAGTGAAAGTGGAAACAAAAACAAATAAAAGACTATCCCTAATAAGATTGAAGGAATAATATAACCTAATATACGGGCAAACTCCATCCATCCTTTTTCTATAATCCTGCTTAACGTAGATGAAACTATTCCCGTAACTCCAACGGCAAGAGATAAAATCAATGCCCATTTCCACGAAAAGATCAGAAACAGGATTAAGAAACCCATCGAAATTACCAAAATTGTCGATTTTGATGTGTCTTTTTTCATAGTTCACTTATTAAAAGAGCGTATAAATAAATGGGGCAATTGCACTTGCACCACCGAATACAATTAACACTGCCAATATCAGCAATACTATAATTACAGGAAGCAGCCAAAATTTTTTCCGCTCTTTCATAAAGAGCCATAAATCTTTTAAAATATCCATAATACTTACCTTATTTACTTTATTGATTATTATTCTTAAGATATTCAAATAAAAGGTTTGCTATAAATTCATGGCCGTATTCATTCCAGTGATGATCAATTTCGGAATTGAACTTTATGTGATTTCTAGCGAAATCTTGCTGCATTGGGTTGGTCAGATCAATAAATTCAAATTTATACTTAGCTGACAGACTATTGACCATTTCATACATCCAGTTTAGCTTGCTCATTGCCAGAGTTCCATCGTATATCATGGTTCTTGGAGCATCAAAAATGAAAATAACTCTTCTTCCTTCATTCTCCTTCCTTATTTTCTCAAAAAGAAAATCAGTACCCTGAAATATTTCAGATTGTTTTTGAACATCATCAACAATCTTAACATTTGCTTCCAAATCAACACCTTTTTTTTGTCCGAATAACTGAAAAATATATAAATTTCTATGCAGGTATCTAAAAAATGCTGAACCATAAAGAATTTTTTTCCACGTTGTGGTAGTTGGTGAAATATTTGTTATATCTGGTGGCAGAAGCGAATAAACCGAATCCAATTTTTCAATCTGCCAGATATCCCGTCGATAAAAAAATTTCCTGAATGATTCCTCAAAATCGCTATGTGTAAGATTAAAAATAACTATCTCGGGATTGAATTTTTTATTTACGTATTTATTTATCTGATAGTATTGCGACAGCGGAATACCTCCTAAACCAAATGCATAAACCTCTTTTTCCGGGAATGACTTTCCTCTTAATAAATAAGGATAACTCCTGTCGGAATTTACATGAAATGATTCAATAAACGAATCACCTATAACAGCAATTAAAGGTTTGCCATCATGGATTTCAGAATAATCAATAGGATAATTCCAGCCTGAATTGTTAATTGTCCACCTGGACCTTATCCCTGCAAATTTTCCGACAGTATATAATCCCTGCGGTTTTTCATTTGAATAATGGGTCAGTTGTTCCTCATAATCGTAGACGGTCAATGGAGGGTTACATGCAGGAATAATAAACCGGAAAAATAATTCCAGGATTATTAATAACAAGATTAATGTTGGAAGAGTGATTATAAGGACATTCTTTATGGTTTTCATATATTAATCCAGTTGGAATTTTACGAGCCATTTTTTTCTATTTTCCCAATCCGGTTGATCGGTTTTTTTTAAGATAAAATCATTAACCACTAAATAGTCCATTTCAGTACGCATAAAACATTTATAAGCATCCTCTGGTGTACATACAATCGGTTCACCCCGGACATTAAAACTGGTGTTAACAATTATACCATAACCGGTTTTTTCCTTAAATGTACTGATAAGATGCCAAAACCTGGGATTTGTATCCTTGTGG
>JADDYF010000375.1 GCA_015712185.1 Bacteroidales bacterium | reverse complement strand
AACAGCGTCTGTAAAGGCACCTTTAATATGGCCGAACATTTCGCTTTCGAACAAGGTTGGTGAAAGTGATCCAAGGTCAACCTTACTGAAAACCTGTTCGCTTCTCCGGGAATGGTTATGGATTTCGCGGGCAACCAATTCCTTCCCCGTTCCATTTTCACCTGTAATTAAAACATTTGCATCGGTCTGAGCTACTTTTCTGATGAGCTCGTAAACAGGTTTCATAATGCCGGATGTACCCCGTACCATGTTGAATTCTCTTGCAGTATCTTCTTTTTCCTGCTTTCTAATCATCTGTAACTGGGCAAGGGTCGTCTCCGATCTCCTCAATCTCAGGGCAGCCTGAATAGTAGCATAGAGTTTGTAATTATCCCAGGGCTTTAATATAAAATCGGACGCGCCGTCCTTAATCGCTTTCACGGCCAGTTCAACTTCACCATAAGCAGTAATAAGAATTACCGGAATTGTGGAATCAAACTCAATAATTCTTTTCATCCAGTATAATCCTTCATTCCCGGAGCTTATTCCGGCAGAAAAATTCATATCCAACAACACTACATCGACCATTTCTTTTTCAAGTAATGACAGAAGCTGTTGTGGATTTTTCAACGTAAGAACTCTGTCGAATTTCTGTTTAAGAAATAGTTCCAAAGAACTGAGTATGGAAGGATTGTCGTCAATAATTAGAATTGTTGCTTTCATTCAGATAAATAATCAGTTTATCAGATATAGATAAACGATCAGTTTTCTAATTAACAGAAATGTCTGATAGAATCTATAATTGTCCAACTTCTATAATTTGCAGATACTTTTAATTATGAAAGTTATGCATTTGTATCGAAATAATATATAGCGTGTATGATTATGCTACAAATGGCTCTTGCATTTAATCTCAATTTGTATAAAATCATTTACTTATAAAACTGGCATGTTAATTGAATCCTTAAATTCAACAAATAAATAATAATATGATATCCCGCAACTTCATTCAAGTACTTAGACGTATTAATCGGTTCAGGGGGCAATCGGCAATCAATATACTCGGACTGGCGCTTGGATTGATGGTATTTCTTGTTATCACCTTAATCGTAAAAGGTGAAATAGAAACAGACAAATTTAATGTTAACTATAATAATGTTTATGCACTGAGAATTTCAGAAAAAACTGGTCTTAGTACACCTGCAATCCTGGGTGAAAATATAAGGAACAAAATTACTGATATTGATGCCCTTGTTCGAACTAATTTTTACTTTGGAAGACTTGGGTTTGTCGTTTTAAGAAATGGCGATCAGCCAGCCTTAAGAAGCAATATTGCATTTGTTGATTCGGTTTTTATGCGGGTATTTACCCTAAAGCCTTTATTTGGAAATATTAATAAGGCACTGGAACAACCATTTTCGTTGATTCTTACAAGATCTGAATCGAAACGGATTTTTGGTGTAGAGAATTCACTGGGTAAGTTATTAAAGTTTAAGGAAAAATATTATTTCACAATTACTGCCATAATTGAAGATCCTCCTAAGAATAGTATTTTTAGGTACTCCGGGTTAACTTCCCTGGAAAGTCTTAATGTAATACATCCTTTTACACTCTCATGTGGCTGGAACTGCTGGAATGTAAATACCTTCATTCTTCTAAAGCCTTTCAGGAATCCCGGGACGGTTGCGAAGCTGATTGAAAAAGAACTCGTACCTATACTGAAAGATCAGGATTTTAAAAATGAAGTCAAATTGATATCGATGAAGGATATCTACTTCAGCAAATTTATCGATAGTGATTACAATCAGGGCAGCATGCGGAATGTGAAGATACTGATACTCGTAGGAATTTTAATTCTGACTATGGCCTTTATTAATTACATCAATCTGGCAACTAGTAGGGCCTCTATACGTTCTCGAGAGGTAGGATTGAGAAAAGTGATTGGCGCTACGCGGATCAGGTTAATTATTCAGTTTGTCGGAGAATCAACTTTTTTAAGTTTTCTGGCTCTTAATTTTGCAATTATACTCTATAACCTTCTTTTCCCATGGTTAAACAATTTTCTTGATCTTAACCTTCCCCCATTTTACTTGGATCATATCTATCAATGGTTTTTATTTCTGGGTGGTACAATCTTTCTAGGGTTGATTGCGGGCATATATCCAGCAATCTATTTAACTTCCTATAAACCTATTGAATTCCTGAAAAAGGAAATACACACAGGGAAGAAAGGAATTTTTATACGGAAATCGCTCATCATTACTCAATTTTTCATTTCACTGTTGCTGATAATGGCTACGTGTGTAATCTATCTTCAAACACGGTTTATTCTGAAGAAAGATCTTGGATTTAATAAGGAAGATGTTATCACTGCGGGATTACCGTTTGGATCCCCATTCGACCGTCAATTGTTTAAGCAAAAACTTAATGAAATCCCTGGTGTTAAAGACATTTGTTATTCTTTGTCCTATCCAGGGAATCCGATTGATAGCTGGAAGGCAGAGTTGCATTATGAAGGGGAACATAGATCGATTCAGTACTTTG
>JADDYF010000311.1 GCA_015712185.1 Bacteroidales bacterium | reverse complement strand
CCGGGTCGGGGATGATATCTTCCGGTATCTCACTCTTATCTCTATCGGATTTCATAATGACTTCAGCAGGTTTATCTGCAGGTATATCGTTTTTCCAGAATGGAGGTTTTGTCTCCCCGGTCTGGGGTTCATCAGCTTTTTCTTTGAAAAGAGGCGGTTTATCCTCGCTTTTTTCCTGAGTCCTTGCCGGTTCAGCTGACTCTTCCTCGCGATCCTCCGGTTTCTTAAGGTCATCGGGAGAAACAGACATCACTGATTCTGCCGGACGGTTCAACACCGGCTTGCTGGTCCTTGGTCTCTTTCCCCTTCTCAGCCCTGAACCAGGCCCCTGATTTATAATTCCGTTGGATAAAGGCGTGCCATTGTTCTCGCTTCTGGCAGCCGCTTTGCTTTCTGTGGCTTCAAGGGCCTGCTGATCGAGAATTTTATAAACCAGATCCTGTTTTTTAAGTGTTTCAGCTCTTTTGATTTTAAGTTCTTTTGCTATTTCCCGTAATTCAGGGAGCAGCATCTTACTTAATTCAAGAATGTCGTACATGATGTAATGATAAAATGGAATTTAATAGATATCAATGATTTCTTTGAGAAACCAGGTCTAAGAAAATATTATAAACCTGTTGGATTTTGCTTCACTTATCTCACATATCCGAATACCGGTGCAAGTATAAATAAAACTGATTAATTATTTCGTGTTAATTATTAATAAAATGCAACGGTAATTAATCAAACTACATTGATAGTTCGATTTTCAGTATGAAAAATAACGGTGCAAGATACTAAAAAAAAACCTAATGGCAAAAAAAACAATAATATTCTATTGGAAAACTATATTTTTTTAGTAAAATTGTACCTCTTTCCCTGGATTTCTTTGAAGAATAAATAAGGCCTGTGTATGCGTCAGCTGAAGATCACAAAACAGGTCACTAACCGTGACACCCCATCACTTGACAAGTATCTCCAGGAGATAGGCAGGGTTGATCTTATTTCACCCGAGGAGGAGGTAGTCCTGGCAAGGAAGATAAAATCGGGAGATGCTGACGCTCTTCAGAAACTTGTTAACGCAAACCTCCGGTTTGTAGTCTCAGTAGCAAAACAATACCAGAACCAGGGTATGAGCCTTCCCGATCTGATAAACGAAGGTAATCTCGGCCTTATGAAAGCAGCCCAGAGGTTCGACGAAACCAGGGGTTTTAAATTCATTTCATATGCTGTCTGGTGGATACGTCAGGCTATCCTGCAGGCGCTGGCTGAGCAGGCAAGGATAGTAAGGCTGCCGGTAAACAAAATCGGATCAATCAACCGGATAAACAGGGCTTTCGCCAGGCTTGAACAGGCATATGAGCGGGAGCCATCATCGTCGGAGATTGCCGAACTGCTTGAAATGATACCCGAGGATGTAAAGGAATCTCTGAGAACAAACGGACGTACCGTGAGCATGGATGCCCCGATAAGCTCCGAAGAGGACAATAATATGTATGATGTTCTGCAAAGCACCGATACACCAAGTCCCGATAAGAATCTCATAAACGAATCGCTTGCTTATGAAATAGAAAGAGCCCTGAGCACCCTTTCACCGCGCGAGGCAAAAGTGCTTAAGCTATATTTTGGTCTTGGCATGAAGCATCCGTTCACTCTTGAAGAGATAGGAGAGGAGCTGAAACTTACGCGCGAACGTGTACGGCAGATAAAAGAAAAAGCCATAAAAAGAATACAGTTTACCACGAGGTGCAGAATACTTAAAACATACCTTGGTTAAACACTCATTAAAATCCCTTTAAGACAATCCCGGATGGACCATCTTGTTTCCCCCTCAATACTTACCGCTGATTTTGGAAATCTGGGGCGGGATATTAAGCTGGTAAATAAAAGCGTTGCCGACTGGATCCATTGTGATGTCATGGACGGAGTTTTTGTACCTAATATATCATTTGGATTTCCCGTAATTGAACATGTCAGGAAAATATCAGCCAAACCCCTCGATGTACATCTGATGATAGTGGATCCTGATCGTTACCTGACCCGTTTCCGTGATGCCGGTGCAAATATTCTGACAGTTCAGTATGAAGCCTGCACTCATTTGCATCGTACTGTCAGTGAGATACATAATCTGGGAATGAAAGCCGGTGTTGCAGTTAATCCCCATACTCCTGTCACACTCCTTAAGAATACGCTCCCGTTCATCGATATGGTGCTGATAATGACAGTGAATCCCGGCTTCGGGGGACAGTCATTCATAATGGAAAGCTATAACAAGATCAGCGAGTTGAGTAAGATGATATTTTCGGGTGGTTATAATATACTGATTGAAGTAGATGGTGGCATCGATATCTCAAATGCCCGCAGGCTTATCGAAGCAGGAGTAAATGTCCTGGTGGCGGGAAATTCGGTCTTCAGCTCCGATGATCCTGTGGAGACGATCAGGAAGCTGAAGAGGCTGGAATGAAACCCACCCCTGACTTTGCTCCGACACGACCGCGCGACGTTAATCCTTTACCTTGCTTTTAATAAAATCAATAATCTCAGTCTTTTTTTCCGGATTGAACCACTGAATCTCCTTATCCCTGCTCCACCAGGTCATCTGGCGCTTTGCAAAGCGGCGTGTATTGCGTTTTATCAGCTCAATGGCCTTCTCACGTGAGGTTTTCCCCTCGAAATAATCGAATAACTCCTTGTAGCCGACACTGTTAAGGGCATTTAAATGTCTGAACCTGAAAAGATTTCCTGCTTCTTCCTCAAGTCCGTCCGCAATCATCTTATCAACCCTGAGGTTAATCCTGTGGTACAATTCCTCCCGCGGCCGTTCAAGTCCTATTTTTAATATCTCAAAATCCCTTTTCCTTTTCTGTCCTGTCAGGAATGATGAGTAAGGACGGCCTGTCGTTTCGCATATCTCAAGCGCCCTGACAATTCTCTTCTGGTTTCTGAGATCTGTTTTTGCATAATAGCCGGGATCAAGAACCTTCAGTGCAATTCTTAAGCTGCCGATCCCTTCATCCTTTAGCTTGTTAAGGTACTTTTGCCTTATTGCCGGATCAACATCGGGAATGTCATCAATCCCGTTGCATACAGAATCGATATATAGCCCCGATCCTCCTGCCATTAAAGCAATCCTGTTTCTTTTAAATAATTCGGCAAGGAGGTTAAGTACATCTCTTTCATAAATGCTGGCGCTGTAATAATCTTCTGCTGAAAGAAATCCGATGAAATGATGTTTGACGGCATTCAGCTGATTTTCTGACGGGACAGCAGCTCCGATCTTCAGTTCGCGATAGAACTGCCTTGAGTCTGCTGAAATTATTTCACATCTGAGATGTCCGGCAAGGTCAATGGAAATATCTGTCTTGCCGACTCCTGTCGAGCCAAGAAGAACTATCAGGAAATTATTCATTGTGATTTTACCGGGGAAGGTTATTCTTCCTCCTCTTCGGTCAGGGTGTCTTCATTCTCAAAATCGGGAAGAGGTTCTTCATCATCACCTTCAAGGAACAGGTCGTCAACCTCAGGTTCGTCCTCATCCTCATCGTCATCCGATACGACAATATTATTGTAAAGCTTCCTGGAACTGCTGCCGAAAACAACCTGTTTGGGCGGTACACCTTTTGAATTTGTGCAAATGGGATATTCGCGTCCGTCAACTTCTTTTGTTTCACCTGTATATTCGACGAACAGGGCTCTGTCGTTGAAGAAGTCAAAAACATACAGCAGCTTCTGGTTCTTGCGGAAAATTATGTCCTCAAGTACAGCAACCTCCATGGTCGAGGAGCCGGTACCCATGTCAAATAATGTAAATTCTTCTTCCTTTTCCCATATATCCGTAGCAAGGTAAAACGAAGCCATCTGCGACTTATCAAATTCCAGCTCTTCCTGTATTATGTTATGAAAATCCATTAAAGTTTGCGAGTCAAGGAATTCGAATTCTCTCACAAACGACTCATCCTCATCCGATAACACGACAAATTTGTATACCATTACATTCTCAGATTCGATG
Source organism: Bacteroidales bacterium (assembly GCA_015712185.1). Lineage (GTDB taxonomy): Bacteria > Bacteroidota > Bacteroidia > Bacteroidales > VadinHA17 > LD21. Next base: position 2,490 of record JADDYF010000311.1, on the reverse strand, counting down.
GGTGCAATATAGTATTTTTTATTTTACAATATTCCCGCACTATTTTTTTTCTAAAAGAAAAGCAATCGTGTCAGCTCCGTCTGCATAATCCCACAAATATGGCGACTGAGCCTTGCCGAAAGGAGTAAAATGCCTGCCCACGATACACTGGATTTTGTCCTTTTGTGCATCCATTTCTTCCCCGACCTTTACTGAAGACCTGTATGTCTCATAATGAAGAACCGCTACGGGTGAAAACAGGGCGGGATTTTCTTTCAGCAACAGATAGCCTGTATCGTGGAACTTTTCCTTATTGACGAGGAATATGGCTCTATTATAGTCGTAGTTGTTGGCGTATTTATTATGATTTATTATTCCGGAAAAGGAATCCCAGCTCCCTGTCATAGTCGTCAGCTCATATCCCTCCGGAATATATATTTTTGACACATTCCTGCAGCCAAGACCGAAATATGAGAATATATCCGAACCCAGGTTACGGAGATCATCAGTTGTTTCATTTCCATCAAGAATTGCCACACTGCTCCGGTTCTTTCTTATTATGCGGGGATAACTGCCAAAATAGTATTCAAAATAACGTGAGCTGTTGTCGCTTCCGGTTGCAATCACTGAATCAAAACCTGAAATGGTCCCCCCGGTTATCGTTACTTTGTTTCTGAACTCAGGATTGATCTCATAAAGCATTTCGCTGATAAAAACAATGAGATCTTTATCTTTTGAGCTGGTCTTAGCATTAATTTTATTGCCCGTTACCAGGACGCAAAGGAAATCGTGGAAACCTGCCAGTGGGATATTGCCGGCCATTATCACTCCAACACTGCGGGGAGTCGATTCGGTCCTGAGGCCAGGATAGGAATCAGTCCACTTTCTGAGGTTCTCAGATGTAAGCTCATCAGCAATTGCCTTTATTGCCAGACTGACATTATCGGGAGTAAACCAGGGATTCATGATCTGCTGTTTTTCGATAAGCTGTTTAAGCGAAATGGAGAACTTCGGGTGAATACCGGCCAGGGCTTCACTGAGGATAATACCCAGAGTGGAAAATGCTTCGATACGTTCAGTCAGATTCATACCGCGAAAAACAGGTATGCAAATTTATTGAAATTTTACCTTCAATTCTGCACCTTCTCCACCGGATAATATGTATCAGGGGTATATTAGATATCCGTGGCTTCTTCACCTTAAAAGATCAAACCGACCTGTCATTCCGAAAGTGGTGAGGAATCTGTAAATCTCTTTGTAATTGCGGAATAAAAATAAACAAAACACCCGCTTGTGAAAGTGGATCAACGTATATAAAAACGTATAATAAAACGTATAATAAAACGTATAATAAAACGTATAATAAAACGTATATTATCTGAATATTTCAGGTAAATGAATGGATAACAGCTATTAACAGATCATTAAATAATAATCATAGTCAGAGGTATGGTTAATATGTATGTAGGGTTTATACAACAAATTTATTAATAACCGCGAGATAAATAAAAAAAACTGATCCTCAGAAGGATCAGTTTTAATAAACAACAGTTAATGGTTGAAAATATGTTACTTCAGGGCGAATGTCACCGGGACCATATACCATACAGGTACCGGAACACCCCCCTGTTTCCCAGGCTTAAATGCAGGCAGGGTCTGTATAACCCTTATTGATTCGGCATCAAGCTCGGGGTGGACTCCTTTAATGACTGAGATCTGCTTTACGGCTCCGGTTTCGCTGATACAAAATCTGAGTACTACTCTCCCTGTAATATTGTTCAGTTTAGCGTACTCCGGATATTTTACATTCCGGGCGATATAAGCCAGAAGTGCACTATCCCCGCCGGGAAACACCGGCATATCTTCGACAACAACGAACGGTTCAGGTTCCTGCCCGTATGCTTCTGAGGTTGGCGGTGGTGGTGGCGGCGGCGGAGAAGTGGCTGACTTGTCTGATTGAACTGGTGTGGTAGTTGATTTTGGTGCAAGAGTAAATGTAATCGGTACCATATACCATACGGCAACAGGGACTCCGCCCACCTTTCCCGGTGTAAACTGCGGAAGGGAACTGACAACCCGTATCGCTTCAGCATCAAGGACCGGATCAACTCCCTTGAGTACAGAAGCATCGGTGACCTTACCGTCTTCCATTATTTTAAAGCGGACGATCACACGGCCCTGGATACCTTTTTCCTTTGACTCAGCCGGATATTTTGTATTTTCAGCTATGTACATCAGTATTGCCTTGTCACCGCCGGGGAAAACAGGCATTTCTTCAGCAATAACGTATGCATCTCCCTCCTTTACCGGGGAAAGAGCTTTTATCTGTGCTGAAGGTTCGGTAGGGGTAAGTGTTTCAACCGGTACAGGTTCGCCTGTGGCGGTGAAGGTATCAAATGATTGTTTAGCACACTTTGAAAAAGTGAAGAGAAGCAGTACTACGAACGGCACTACAAGGAGTATTTTATAGTTTGCCAGTGCTCCGGAACGTTTTTTTGTCATCATTATCAT
>JADDYF010000310.1 GCA_015712185.1 Bacteroidales bacterium | reverse complement strand
ATTCGGAAGGTATGATGATTGCTGATCCACTGATTCAGAAGATTCCTTCAGATACATCCGGGATTAATCTGCTTAAGAATGATATCCTCAGCAACCGGTTCGCCCGTGACATTGTGGTATCATCTGATATGACTTCTGCTTCAATAACTGCAACTGTTAACAGGTCGGAAGCTGAAATGGAGACTCTGCAAAAGGTGGATTCAATAATCAGCGCTCACAAGGGAAAGACACGGATACTGACGGGTGGGCTACCCTATATCCGGTATCATATCATGAAGGATGTACGCAGGGATGTATTCATCCTTGTTCCGGTCGCACTTCTGATAATGCTTCTTATACTGAAGTGCACACTGGGTGAATGGAGAAATGTCCTGATGCCGTTTACGGTGGTACTGCTTTCGACCTCGATCAGCATGGGTATGGTGCCTCTTCTGGGATGGAAATTGTCGATTATCAGCCTTCTGATCCCGGTCATACTTATTGGAGTGGCAAATAATTATGGTATATACCTTGTGGCACGGTTCAATGAAATAAGCCTTACGGATGAGAACTTATCTAAAAAGTCCTTAATAAAAAAGGTGACCGGGTCTCTAAACATGCCGATACTATTCAGCGGACTTACCACAGTTGCCGGAATTCTGGGGCTTCTCACCCATTCCATTATCCCGGCCCGGCAGCTTGGTTTGCTTGCTGCCACCGGTGTATCCGCAGCTATCGCTATGAGCCTGTTTTTCATCCCGTCTCTTATCTCGGTCCGCGTCAGCCTGGGAAGAAAACCTCATCACTTCAAGTCAGGCATCAGCAGGATCAACAGATTCCTGGGATCACTGGCAGGTTTGATAGTCAGACATCCGGGAAGAATTATTATTGCCTCAGTTATCATTACCTTGATAGTATCATCAGGTATGCTTTTCCTGAAGATCGAAACCAATCAGGAGAATTTTTTTCCCAGAAAAAATCCTTTGCGGCAGGCTTCAGAAGTGATCAACACCAAATTCGGAGGATCTCAGACAATATCGGTGATGATTGCCGGTGATATAAAAAGCCCCGAAATCATGAGTGGTATAGACAATCTGACCCGGAATCTGGAGGCAATTGACGGTGTCGGACAGGTTTTCTCTATATCTCAGGCTGTCAGGGAGATGAGCAAGGGCATCTTCAATGCTGATGAAGATGGTTTTGGTCAGATCCCTTCAGCAAGGGAGGGTATCGCCCAGATGTTTGAGCTTTACAACATGAGCGGCGGTCAGGATGATTTCAGCCAGCTGATGAATCTCGATAATTCAAAAGCACATGTACTTATCCGCCTTTCAAATCCTGAAAACAGGGTCATCAAAAATGTAAGGGCTAAGATTGCCGGGCTTACAGCGGGATTTCCGGCTGAAGTTACTGTTGGCGGCTATGCCATCATAATGGCGGATCTTGCCGGATCCATAATACGCGGACAGGTATTCTCCCTCCTGCTGGCACTGGTTACTGTCATGATCCTGCTGGCAATAATATTCAGGTCGCTGAAGGGCGGTTTGATCGGGTCGATACCGCTTGCAGCTTCTATACTGGTTCTTTTCGGGTTCATGGGATTTACAGGTATAGCGCTCGACGGAGCCACTGCTCTTCTTTCATCTATAATGGTAGGTGTCGGTGTTGACTTTACCATCCAATACATGTGGCGTTTTAATATTCACTTGAGGAACGGAATGTCATATGCTGATGCAACAAAAACTTCTATTGTTTCAATAGGCCGCAGTATAATAATCAATGCAGTAAGCGTCATGGCCGGGTTTTCAGCATTAATGTTGTCGGGATTCACGTCGATCAGGTTTTTCGGATACCTTGTGATCATCTCCATCGGGTCATGCCTTATTGGTGCAATAATATTGATCCCTGCAATCCTCCTGAAATTCAGACCAGGTTTTATTGCCAGGGATTTATCCCGATCAAAATCAAAAAAATATGAAAAAGAACGCGATATTATTAATATTCCTGATGCCGCTTTTGCAGGCATCGGCACAAGAGCCTGATGCCGGGCAGATAATGAGCAGAAGCCGCGAACTGAGTCTTATTGGCTCATTGAGTGCAACAATAAACCTTTTAATTGTTGAGAAATCAGGCGCTGAAAGGAACCGGACTATCAATATGACAACAAAAAGCTATCCTGACGGACTTGAAAAGAGATTCATCAGATTCGTTGAACCCGCCGATGTACGAGGCACTGCGATGCTGATCGTGGACAACAAGAACATAATGGATGAAATGTGGATTTATCTCCCTGCACTGAAGAAAACACGGAGGATAGTCTCTTCAGAAAAAGGCAGAAGCTTCATGAGCTCAGAGTTTTCGAATGCCGACATGACCTCACCCAATCTTGCTGATTTTACAAACAGGCATACAGGAGCATCAGGCGTCAATAACCAGTGGATAATTGAAAGCATCCCGGTGAATGAGGATAAGGCTGACGAATACGGGTATTCCAGAAAGATTACATTTATAAGTATGGACAAATACCAGATCCAGAAAATGGAATTCTACAATGCTGATAATGAGCTTTTTAAAACAATCACAATTAAAAGCATCTTTCCTTTCGGAGATGGGAAATACATGATACGGAACATGATTGCCAGCAATCTTAAGACCAGCAGAAAATCCGAGATCCTTTTCACAAATATCAGCGACAGAATAAAGGTCGATGACTCGTTCTTCAGCCTTCAGAACCTCGAAAGGTAACCGGGAGTCGGCCTATAGTGAACTCCCCTCCTCCGGAGGGGTTAGGGGTGGGTTAAGCAACTACAACCGGAACTAACTCCGCTTAACACTAAATCCTGAGAACACTAAACCCTAAACCCTGAGCCCTGAGCCCTGAGCCCTGAGCCCTGAGCCCTGAGCCCTGAGCCATCAAGGTCTTATAATCGTACCATCACTCTTTCTCAGCGTCCAGTTCGACCGCGTTCCGATCGGGTATTTGGCGGCTTCTTTTTCGTTGATATCCACTCCAAGCCCTGGTGCTTCGTTGATGTACATGTACCCATTTTTGTAAGTCTGGCAGCCCGGGAAGACAGCCTGCGCCTTTTCATTCCAGAAATGTGATTCCTGTATACCGAAGTTCCACACTGCAAGGTCGATGTGGGCATTAGCTGCATGTCCCACAGGAGAAACATCTCCGGGTCCGTGCCATGCAGTTCTTACATTAAACCACTCCCCTAACCTGGCAATCTTCATTGCCGGAGTTATCCCCCCGATCTGCGACAGATGAACCCGTATAAAATCGAACAGCTGGTCAACCATATAGTCCCTGAACTCGTTGATATTGTTAAACAGCTCTCCCATGGCTATCGGAACAGTAGTCTGGTTCCGCAGATGCCTGAACCAGCCCATGTTTTCAGGAGAGAACGGGTCTTCTATGAAGTATGGGCGATAGGGTTCCAGCCGTTTTATCATGTTTATGGCATCAACAGGTTCAACTCTTTCGTGAATATCATGCAACAGTTCAATATCCTCTCCGCACTTTTTGCGGATATAATCAAACATTTCAGGGACTCTTCTCAGATACGTCTGCTGATCCATGTACATATCCTGTTCTCTTCCGAATCCTGCCTGTTTGAAGTCCGGTTCTTTGGGCATCGTGCCTACCCCGCCATAACCCCCCTGCTGTATACGTATATGCCTGAATCCCTGATCCTTGAACTGCTGGACACGTTCTGCCAGCGCCTCGGGTGTCGATCCGCTGGCATGTGCATAACAATCGACTGCTATCCTGCATTTTCCTCCAAGTAGCTGATATACAGGCATATTTGCTCTTTTACCCTTTATGTCCCACAGCGCTTCATCGAGGCCGCTTAAAGCATTATTGAGAACAGGACCATTCCTCCAGTAGGAGCTTACATATGCAGACTGCCACATATCTTCAATATTGTCTACATCTTTCCCTGCACAAAAGTCGTTGAGATAGCTGTCTATGGCGCTGATGACCGGGACAGCCCTCTGGGTAAAGGTGGCACAACCCAGCCCATACAGGCCCGGTTCGGTTGTATCGACTTTTACAACAACAAGATTAGATCCTTCAGGTGCTGTGGCTATTGCCCTGACACTTTTGATCTTAACAGGCGGCATGCCTGCTGCGTATGCAGGAGTCGTACGGGTTTCCGCCCTCGATTCCCGGCTGGTAAAAAGTCCAAGGATTCCAGCTGCCGAACCTGCAGAAATTAATTTCATGGCATCACGGCGGCTGATGTCAGATTGAGGTGATGACTTTTTCATTGTTATTGGTTATTAGTTATTGGTTATTGGTTACTTGGTTACCGGGCGGCAACCATTAACCGGCAACAAATTGTTTATAAAGTACAACTATCAGACTTTGGACTTAGGATCCATCCACACTACCTGTTTTTCAAAATTATCAGGAAGCTTATAAGGTCTGATATGTTCCTTCAGGTTCTCTCCTATAATTTCAATCTTGTCCAGATCACTGATACCCATACCCATCGAAGAGCAATGATTCAGATACCCTATCCTGGAGAAATCGATACCCATCAGCTCTACGCCGACACGGTCGGCCGACAACCAGTCCTGGCTGACCACGGATACCCTGTGGTCTACCGGGGTTCCAAGTGTTGGTCCGTTACCCTCCATCCCTTCAAAACCATCTATTATTGCCAGATCGGGGTGCAGCCTGTGGGCAAGCGTTGCCATATTGTAATTGACTGCATGGAAGCCATTACCGTGGAGAAGCCTTTTATAGCTGACCGAACCCGGTCTGGACTCCTTCGCTTCGGGTGAGAATCTTTTATCTTCATTATAGAGCGTAAATCCGTGATCCTTTATAGGTGAGCCAAATACTATGTTTTTAAGGGATAAGGAAACCCCGACTGTGTTATGTGTCTTCATTCTTGCGACAGAAACGACATAGGATTCAGGATCAAGGATAACAGATGAGACTTTTACAGGAGCCGGTCTGAAGTCTCTTTCGCTTATGACATGGAGCATCTCATACGGTTCGCTGTCGAGATCAACAAGCCTGACAGGATATTTTGAAAGCAGTGTGTTGTAGCCGTAATTGCTGAATCCTTCGAGCGTTGAACCGCTGGCTGACGATTCGGCTATTAACACATTGTTTATCTTGTTAATTGATTTCAGAAACTCCAGGATGCCTTCGAGCGTTTCTGAATGTGTGCAGGCAAGCGGAACATAAATAAGTACATTATTTACCTTGAGTACAACGCGGCGGTTACCAATAGCTTTTTTTATCTCCCGTGTAAACGGTTTAAGCGCTCTGAATACCATATCAGCCCTGTTCACCCCTGAGGTTATTGACACTCGTGGTATCTTGTTTTCC
>JADDYF010000151.1 GCA_015712185.1 Bacteroidales bacterium | reverse complement strand
AAACCTGAATCCCATGAATGTGAACCTCGGCTCGTAGGTTTCTTCACCACTGCCGGCAAGTGTATATACAAGCTGGCATTTCGCCTGCCGGAGATTCGCAGTATAAAACTCTCCGTATTTATCAAGGACTTCCGCATGACGGATAGTGACTACTGTTCCTTTCGGACCTGTCACTTTCAGTCTTAGCCAGCCCACCATATTCTGACCCATATCCACTAGGAGGCTTCCTTTCGGAGAACGGAAAATCCTGACAGGTTTTATTTCCTGTATCTTCCTTATTGGCGCCCCTTCTGATGCAATAAGATTGTTACGGTAGTTTCCAATTCTTACCCCGGTCCAGCCGGCATCATTGTAACGCGGCAGGTTCCAGCCGGTAAGTCTCCTGGTTGCATCATACGTTTCACCGTTATAGATATCACTCATCCTGATGGCGCCGTTGTTCGATGCTTTCCATGTCTCATCACTGACGATCGTTGTTTCTGTTCCGTCTGTATGGACAATCCTGAGCTGAAGAAGAAGACCCAGCCGTTTACCGTATATCGCCCAGTTATTTCCCCATGCAAGCGTTCCTCTGTACCATCCGTCGCCCAGCACAACTCCTATCGCATTGCTTCCGGCAGCAATACGATCTGTTACATCATAAACCTGGTACTGCAGCCTCTTCCCGTATGAAGTCCAGCCGGGTGTAAGAACCTGGTCACCCACTTTCTTCCCATTAAGATGTAATTCATAAAAACCATGTGATGTGACATATATCACGGCTTTTGCGATTTTCCTGCTGACAGAAAATTCTTTCCGGAAATGAGGTGAAGGTGAGTAACGGTTCGTATCACCTTCCATTTCAATCCATTTTGCTTTCCAGTCGGAGGGCGAGAGCAATCCCATTTCCCAGAAGGCAGCCTCGCTCCACTTTGATTCCCCGCCCTTGTTATCCCATATCTTCACCTGCCAGAAATACTTTTGTCCCGATTTAAGTTCAGGACCGTTATAAGCCACAAGGACAGATTCGTCGGAGGATACCCTGCCGGTCTGCCAGATTCTTCCGGAAGACGCGAACCGCTGATCAGTTGCAACCCTTATTGAATATGCAGTCTGCATAATATTCTTTCCGGTTCCTGAAATTTTCCAGGAAAATCTGGGCTGCAGAACATCAATTCCCACCGGATTCTTTTTATGCTCAACAGTCAGATCATTCACTGACGGATTCTGACAGGTTATGCTTCCAACAATGAAAAACAGAAGCGCCGAAAGTTTTAGTGATTTCATAACGGGAGGTTTAATTATTTGAATTCAAGGATATAAAAAATGTCCGAATAAAAAAACAAATTATTCATCATTTGTCATCGCGAAAGTTTATAAATTGCGAATCTGTACCAAATGAATCTGAGATGAATCCAATTGCAGGCATTTTGTTAATCGCACTTGGCAGCATTGGCGCCGCAAGTTTTTATGTCCCTTTCAAGAAAGTAAAGCAATGGGCATGGGAGTCATACTGGATAGTGCAGGGAGTAGCGGCCTGGCTGATAGCACCATGGCTTATTGCCTTTTTTACAATACCTGACGGGAACCTGCTGCAGTTATTGTCAGAAGCGCCGGCCAGGGCTAAACTGTGGGCAATGTTCTTTGGTGCACTATGGGGTGTCGGAGGGCTGACTTTCGGCCTTAGCATCCGTTATCTGGGAGTGGCTCTGGGTCAGAGCATCGCACTTGGATTCTGTGCAGCTTTCGGTACGCTGATACCACCCATTGTCGCCGGCGGCGAACTCTTTGCTACCAGGGCAGGTATCCTGACAATTATCGGAGTTGCTGTCTGTATTGCAGGCATCGCTATAATTGGTTATGCAGGATCGCTCAAAAACAAGGGATTGAGTGAAGAGGAACGGAAACGTGCTGTGAAGGAGTTTGCACTGAAGAAGGGTTTGATTATTGCCATTTTCGCCGGTATTATGAGCGCCTGTTTCAGCTTCGGGCTTGAAGCCGGAAAGCCAATAGGAGCGCTTGCCCTTGGAGAAAAGTACCATACCAACCCGCTGTTCCACGATAACCCAATTCTTATTTTTGTATTGCTCGGCGGTTTTATTACAAACCTGGCATATTGTCTTTACCTTAACATCAGGAACGGTACTATAAGAGATTACATCACGGGAGGTAGTGGAGTTATACTTAATAATATCCTTTTTACATTTCTGGCCGGTTTCCTGTGGTTCATGCAGTTCCAGTTTTTCGGAATGGGGAAAAGCAAGCTTCCTGAATCAATGCTCCCATATGCCTGGAGTATCCTTATGGCATTGAACATTTCGTTCAGCAATATTTGGGGCATTATCCTGCAGGAATGGAAAGGAACAGGAAAACGGACAATTGCATTCCTGGTGACAGGTATAATCATCCTTATACTTTCAACATTCATTGTAAAAATTGCATAATAATCACATCATGAAAAGATTCGGTTTCAAAATGAAACTCAATCCGGGTTTCAGGGAAGAATACAGAAAGAGACACAACGAAATCTGGCCGGAACTGGTCAAGCTTCTGAAAGATCAGGGTATCGGCAATTATTCCATTTTTCTCGATGAGGAAACTAATATCCTGTTCGCTTACCAGGAGCAGTCAGGCGCTTCATCTTCACAGGATCTCGGCACAACTGAGATCGTAAAGAAATGGTGGAAATATATGGCAGATATTATGGAGACTAATCAGGATAACTCACCCGTGACCGTACCTCTCGACGAGGTATTTCACATGGATTAATACGGTTACCGGCCACCGGCCACCGGTTACCGGCTTAGGGTTACTAGTCGCTTACAATATACTATGAGTTTACCTAAAATGATATTACTTATTAAATAAAATTGAAATGAAAAGAGAATCTATTGAGAAAGCATATCAGCTGGCAAAAGCCCAATATGCCGGCCTCGGTGTTGATACAAAAAAGGTGCTTGCAGGAATGGATAACCTGGTCATCAGCCTTCACTGCTGGCAAACCGACGATGTCGGAGGATTTGAGAAGGAGGGGGCCGAACTTGGCGGCGGCGGCATACAGGCTACCGGCAACTTCCCCGGAAAAGCAAAGACAATAGCCCAGATGCGGGGTGACCTCGATAAGGTAATGTCGCTTCTGCCGGGCAGGCAGAGACTGAACCTTCACGCAAGCTATGGCGAGTTCGGCGGTAAATTTGTTGATCGCAACCAGATTGAGACAAAGCATTACCAGGGCTGGATCAAGTGGGCAAAAAGGAGGAAGATCGGGATTGATTTTAACTGTACATGCTTCTCTCATCCGCTGGCAGATGATGGCTATACATTATCGAACAAAAATGAAAAAATCCGTAAGTTCTGGGTCGAGCACACAAAAAGGTGCAGGGCAATCGGAGCCGAAATGGGTAAGCAGCTCGGTACACCAACGGTGCATAACCTGTGGATACCGGACGGATCAAAAGACACACCCGTCGACAGGAACGGTCTGCGCAGGACACTCAAAAAATCGCTCGATGAGATATTTGCAGTGAAATACCCGAAGAAATACCTGAAGGATTCCGTTGAAAGCAAGCTGTTCGGAATTGGATCTGAATCAATGGTTGTGGGATCGCACGACTTCTACCTTGGCTATGCCGTGAAAAACAATATCATGATCACTCTTGATAATGGTCACTTTCATCCTACTGAACAGGTTGGAGACAAAATTTCTTCAATACTTCAGTTTGTCGATGAGCTGCTCCTGCA
>JADDYF010000268.1 GCA_015712185.1 Bacteroidales bacterium | reverse complement strand
GAAACAAACCAGGATCTCCTGCGCGATATTATCCTGGATGAACGCAGGCATGAGCTCGCAATGGAGGGACACCGGTTCTGGGATCTTGTGAGGACAGGAAATGCTCCATCGATCCTTGGCCCGTTGGGATTTGTCACCGGGAAACATGAACTGTTGCCCATCCCGCAAAATGAGATAGATATTTCACAAGGTACTTTGATACAGAATCCAAACTGGTAATTTTTTTTGTTTAACTAATATTCACTTTAATTATGAAAAGAAAACATGTTATTTTAAGTCTATTGTTTGCCACTTTGCTGATCTCAGTGGTGGTTCACAGCTGCAAAAAGGATCCCGTGCCTTTGGCGTTATCGTCTCTGGTTGCAGGGACCATAGACCTGAATGGGGCGACCTCACCGGCAAATGTACCGGTAATGCCGACAATTACGGCAACCTTCAATGTTGCGGTTGATCCTGCTACAGCAACTGCAGCAAATATTACAATGATCCAGGATTATGATGATGCGCCCATAACGCTCGACATTGCCGTGGACGATAAAGTCATTACAATTACTCCAACCGCTGATCTTGGGACAGGAACTCTCTATCAGCTCAACTTCAGCGCGGGATTGAAGTCTATCGACGGTCTCGCTCTTACAGCATTGCAAAGGACTTTTACAACAGCCGGGGCTTTTGCACCTTCAGGCACAATCGCTCATTGGACCTTTGAAGACAACGCAAATGATATTATTGGCGCATATGATCCTGTGCCTGCTGACATTATCGGCATCACCTATACAGCCTCCAGGAATACCGCTGCAGGCAAAGCTGCAACTTTCAACGGAACGACCAGTATCATTGAAGTCCCTAATGGTGATGATCTGATGAATACCAATTTTTCCATTGCATTTTGGGTTAAGACCAATTCAGTCGGAAAGACATCAGGTGGCCATTTTGTATTGGGATTGGCCGGATGGCATGGTTTTCAGTTCGAGATATTTGGCGGGTATGATGGTGCAAAGCTTGCGTGCCAGTACCAGTTGGCGACAACAGGCACTGATTCCGAAGATATGTGGTTCCCCTCTCTGGCTGACGTGAGCTTCTCAGGCTGGACCTATGCCAAAAGCCTGACAATTGCGGAGATGACTGCATTGTTGAAGGACAAGTGGCTCCACGTTGTATTTTCATACGATGCTCCAACAAAAGTCGCTACGTTATATTATAATGGCGAAAAGATGAAGAGCTTCGATTTCAACCTATTCCCTGCTGCAAATCCAAAGAAGGGTGCAATCGGACCCAAGTTCAGTGCAACAGCATTGGGCACCAATCTTGCGTTTGGATTTATCCAGGGCAGGAATAACAGGACCATTACTGACACCTGGGCTGATTATGCTCATGCAGACGCAAACGGACATTTTAAGGGTCAGCTGGATGACATAAGGATATGGCATAAATCGCTTAAAGCCAGCGAGGTTCTGCTGATGTACAACTCGGAGAAACCATAATCCGTATATTTGAAGCAGGAAAAAGGAGGGCATGGCAAGCTCCTTGTCCTCTCCCTTTTCATTTCTGCCAGGACTATGAGAAGTATTTTCAGGGCGGTCTGGATTATAGTGTTTGTTTCATGTCTTCATTCCTGCGAGAAGAAAGACAGGGATAATGGCACTCCCCCAGGCTATGTTCAGCTTGTCCGGTCAAGGGTAGGAACCGTTTACCTAGATTTAATGCAAGCCGTCCAGGAAATACCTGTGGATAAAAATATTGTGATCGAATTCAGCAATGTATTGGATACCACAGTCGTCAGGAACAGCATTCTGCTTAAAAAAGAAGGAATGACCAGAGTAGCTGTCAATGTTTCATACATGGATGAAAACCGTACTGTAGTCCTTATCCCTCTTAAGAACCTTGATCATCTCACCGATTATACGCTGGAGATTACTTCCTCCCTTAAGGGTATAAACAGGGAGACCTTCCCGGGCTTAACCTATCATTTTACTACCATTAACGGCAGGATGACAATCAGCAACATTACCCTGAATGGTCAATCGTTTATGCCACCTGATGTTCCAGTCAATGTCAGCCGTGCCTCTGTTGCGATTGTCATCGATTTTTCCGAAGCACTTGACCCCTCCGTTTATAAGTCGTCCATTGTTTTTTCAGGTCCTTCTGTGCCTTCAATGAATCTCTCGGATGGCAATAAAAAGGTAACATTAACAAATTTCGGGATTCTGGACTATTATAAAAGATTCAATTTTACTGTTTCCGAAAACCTTAAGGCACAGAACGGATTCAACTTCGAAGGCTTCGAGAATTCTTTCTATACGGCCCTTGATTCAACTTATAAATTTCCGCAACTGACCGATGAAGGGTTGCTTGACCTTGTTCAGCGCCAGACCTTCAGGTATTTCTATGATTTTGCTCATCCGTCATGCGGCCTGGCACGTGAGCGAAACACATCCGGTGATGTTGTCACCACTGGTGGCACCGGTTTTGGGGTAATGGCACTGATCGTGGGAATGGAAAGAGGATATATTACAAGGGTTCAGGGGCTCGCCCGCATGGAAAAAGTACTTGGTTTTCTTGAAACATGCGATCGTTATCACGGTGTATGGCCTCACTGGCTTAACGGAGCAACAGGTAAAACAGTACCCTTCAGCTTAAAAGATGACGGAGGCGACCTGGTGGAGACCTCATTCCTGATACAGGGGCTGCTCTCTTTCAGGCAATACCTTGATCCAGCTATCCCGGGCGAACAAGCCCTGATCAACCTCATTGATTTGCTTTATAATGCAGTGGAGTTTGACTTTTTCACCCAGGGACTGAATGCCCTCTACTGGCACTGGTCGCCCAATTATGGTTTCCAGATGAACATTGTGCTCAGGGGATACAATGAGACCCTGATCAGTTATGTTCTGGGTGCCGGGTCTCCAACCCATACCATCAGCAGGGATACATACAGATATGGATATATGGATAACGGATCCATCCTGAACGGGAACACCTATTATGGAATTACCCTGCCAATGGGAGGGCCTTATGGTGGTCCCCTCTTTTTCACTCACTATTCCTTTCTTGGTCTTGATCCGCGGGGTCTGGAGGACGAATATGTAAATTACTGGGATCAGAATGTAGCCCATTCAATGATAAACTGGAAATACTGTGA
>JADDYF010000244.1 GCA_015712185.1 Bacteroidales bacterium | reverse complement strand
CTCCAACAATAAGGTTTGGAGTGGATGGAAGACTTTTTATTGAGGGACGTTCATTGCGTATGTATGTGAAGGATTTTTATAAACCCCTGATTGATTGGGCAAACGCTTTGCAGGTTAAGTTCGTAACATTGGATATAAATCTTGAGTATATGGATACCAGCTGCTCGAAATTGCTGCTTAATCTCCTGAAAGCATTAGACGACAATAAAAGCATTAAAAAACTTATTATAAACTGGCATTACGAAGAGGTTGATGATGATGCGTTGCAAGACGGTCAGATATTAGAAGAAATACTGCAAAAGGCTGAATTCAGATTTCATGAGCATCCTGAGGCAATCAGCATAGTGCCGGATCATCCTAGAATTATATAAGAATTGGGGTACATCATCATTACTATTTTTATATTTCCATTAAGGTGAGACAACTTTGAAAGTTAGTTATCTTGTATTTCTTTGGTTGTAAGATTCTTCTCAAAGTATTGAATTTCTGCAAATGAAGCATAATTTGGTTTGAATTCAGTCCCCACCGGGGTCACGTAAACATGTTATTCAAATTTGAGCATTTCGGCAGGGTTGGTTTGGGATGCCTTTATGGTTTGTGAACCAATGGTAAGCAAACCTATGAATACAACGAATATAATACCAAAAAGCAATGTGCCTGCTCCAAAGCTGACATGATCTGCCATGTATTGAAACCACATATTGTTAAGCAGATAAGCAAGAGGAGCGGCAATGATTGCAGCAATGATCAACAACCCTATATAGGATCTTGAAATCAGCAACAATATATTTGCAGGCATTGCCCCATAGGCCTTTCGTATGGCAATTTCCCTGATCCGCGTTTGTGTACTGAAAGTTGCCATCCCCAGCAGCCCGAGACAGGAGATAATGATTACAAGTATGCAGGCATAGCCTACAGTATATAAAATATCACTAAAAAAAGAGTAATATTCTTTAATGCTGCTGTCCAGAAAGTCCCCTTCCATTTCATGGACGGGATCAATTTTCTTCCATTCATTTTTGATTTTTTCGACAGCTCCTTTCAAATCAGGAGAACTGATCCTGAATACGGCCAGGTTGTACTTCTTCGGATTAACCCTGAGAATTAAGGATTTCTGATTGAGGAAAAGTGCAGCATATTTATAGTCCTTTACCACGCCGATCACCTGAACGAGGGTAGAATCATCGAGGATCAAGTATTTGCCAATGGCCTCAGACGGAGTGCCCAGGTTAAACTGATGAGTCGTATATTCATTAACAATCACAAACTTCTCCCGCTCTGTGTTCATGTTAGCAGGGAAGTTCTGCCCTGCCAGCAAAGTAAGACCCATTGCCGGAATGTAGTTTTCATCAACCGAAAAATAATGGCCGTCGACCTTCTCATCCTCCTTACTTACCCGTATTTGGACAGACCAGATATTTCCCTCACCGGGTATATGGGAAGTCGCTGATATATAACTGATCTCAGGCAACCGGCTATAAACATCCTTTATCCTGCTTATATCCTGCCTTTGCAGTCTCATCATAAATACCTGTTCGCGATCAAAACCCAGTTTTGCATTGACCATATAATTCATCTGCCTGAATAACAAAAGGATCGTTATGATGAAGATCATGGAGAACGCGAACTGAGTTACCAGTAAAATCTTTCGTAAGGTTATCCGGCTAAAGAGCTTAATATGGAGTACTCCTTTTAAAACATTCTGCGGACTGAAGGAAGAAATAAAAAAAGCCGGCAATATCCCTGCAAGTAATCCTGTAATTAAGGCAAATAGGAAAAATAAAAGATAAACAACATAGTTTTGCTGCGGGCGTATTTCCAGAATCGACATCATTTTCATACCTGTAAATCCCGGCAGTAAAAACTGAAGGAGCACCACTGAAACCACAAGTGCCAGAAGTGATATGATAACTGCTTCAAGTAGAAACTGGACAATGATTTTGCCGCGAGTGGCGCCTAATGTTTTGCGAACTCCTACTTCCTTTGCACGCAGTAAAGACCTTGCTATTGAGAGACTCGTATAATTAAAAGCCGCCAGAATAATTAATACCAATGCCAACCCGCTGAGAAAATAAACCATTACGTTCCATAGAAAGAAACCCAGTTCATTTCCGCGCAAAGGTCCGGGCACAATTTTTGTCAAGAGCTGCAAAACAAATGAAACGTTTGTTTTCTCCTTTTCAAGGTATTTCTCCTGGCTAATCTTGTCGAGAGCACTTTGTATATCTCTTTTGTCAGCTTTTTGTGACAACAGAACATATATATAACTTGAATAGAAATTATTCCAATCGGTTGCTGTGATTTTCTCTGCCTTTCGACTTCTTTCAAAAGACTCCAGCGTGCTGGCAGAGATAAGCGCTTCAAACTGAATATGTGATTTTTTATTGGTTTTTTTAAGAATGCCTGCTACTGTAAAATCACCGATACTGTCAACCTGCAGGGTTTTTCCCAACGGATCCTCATTCCCGAAAAACTTTTGTGCCACATCCTCTTTCAATACAATTTTAAAAGGATCATCAAGAATCCTTTCTGCGGAACCTTTTATAAGTTCAAAATCGAAAACTTTAAACACTGCTGAATTAGCGTACAAACCTTTTATGCCGATGCGGGTCTCCCCGGATACACCTTCCCCGCTAAAGGAATTATTGAATAATGCCGTCTCTTCAATTCCCGCAACCTTATTCTTTAGTTCATCTGCCAAAGGATAAGCTGTTGATGCAAACCGGTCGAGGGAAATCTTGCTGAGACTGTCAATACTTTCCACACGATATATCCTGTCTTTTTTTGTGTAATGGCTGTCGTAAGAATATTGATCCATCAACACCACGATAATCAACATACAAACGGACATGGTGAGTGATATACCGAGGATATTAAGGAATGTAAAGGTCTTGTATCTGATGATATTCCTTAAAGCGGTTAAAAGGTAATTCTGAACCATGGCGAAAGGTTTAAATTAAGACGCCTTCAATGTCCGATAAGTTACGATTGTCTTAGGCAGGGAATTTACTTCAATATTAAGAAAATACCAGAATAAATCGAATGGATGAATTAATAATTCCAGGATTTATTTAACAGTTTATAACTGTCAGTCACCCTTGAGGGGTAACATGAAAGACAGTTATGGAAAAGTCAGCCCTGCATGCTTCCGCTTGGAGTCATAAAATAAGCCGCTACCTGCGGCCATTTTTTGACCCGGAGGGACCGGGAGGTTGCTGACTAATCCCAGCCGGTTCATACGAATCCTGGATATTCCCGTGCCTATAGTATGGATTTGCAGGATTGCCTTCCAACCTGTCCCGTGGATGATAGTCATTTATTTTGGATGGAGAATTGGCAGCGTAACCTTAAACTTTGTGCCCTTGTTTATTTTACTTTCCACAGCTATACTTCCATTATGTTTTTCTATAATTTGCTTTACCAATGATAAGCCAAATCCTGAACTATCTTTCTCAATATTTGCTACATTGCTTGCCCTGTAAAATTCGTTAAAGATCAACTTTTGTTCATGCAGGGGTATTCCTATTCCGTTATCAATTATCTCAACTAAAACAGAGTCTTTAACTTCTATTGTGTTTATTTCAATCTCGCTTTCGTCAGGGGAATATTTGATGGCATTCGAAATAAGATTGCTCAGAGCTTCTTCGATAGATAATTGGTTTCCATATATTTTATGAATGAACGACTTATTATTAACATTTATCTTTATTCTTTTATGCAAAGCCACGGGCATTATTTCCTGAATTACTTTGTTAATGGAATCCTCAATGGAGAATTCCTTTGCATCAAGTTTGTTAATCAGACGTATCCTTGTCAATTTTAGTAATTCGCTAACAAAGCTTGTAAGCCTCCGTGTTCTTTTGTGCGCTCGTTCTATAAATTCCTGTCGATCCGTTTCAGACTTGGAAACTAAGACAACATCCAGGCTATTTTGTATGGCTGCCAAATGGTCTTTTATATCATGGGTAATCCGCAACACATATTCGTTTTTTATTTTATCCTTCTTTTCCAATTCAATAGTTGCTTTTGTGTATGCTATTTCATGCTGTTTTAATTTTGTAGAAACAGAGACAGTCATATAAACAACTAAGTATGAAGTTGTAATATAAATAAACCCGGTACCAAGAAGGAAAACTTTATTCTGATAAAAGTTTTGATCATTGAATCCCTGCAAGGAATAATGGGGCAGAATTTCATAATATTCAAACAAAGTCAAAGCCCCAATTAAAGTCAAAGCAATCGTAGTAATAATATAGCTTGTTTTAGGCGAAAGCAAAATACTTGCTATAATCATATGAAAAATATAATAAATAATAAACGGATTCTCGACACCGCCTGAATAATGCAATAAACAGGTTAGAATAATCAGATCTGTTAATATTTGAAACTTAACAATGCTTTCACCTTTTAAAATCTTGATGCGCATCCTGTTTTTTGTAGTATATTTTAACGCCAATAATGAAACCAGGTTTAACAATAATAAAACAATAGCAATAAAATAAAGAGGAATTTGTTGAATAGAAATTTTTAGAATCCTGTCAGCAAATGTTGTTGCAATCAGTATTCCAATGACTGCCAACCATCTGAGTCGAATTAACCAGAATCCCCCTTCGACAATCCTGGTATATCCTGTTTTTCTTGACATCCCGTA
>JADDYF010000218.1 GCA_015712185.1 Bacteroidales bacterium | reverse complement strand
ACCTTAAGGCAATTCTCAGGCAAACGTGAGAAAAGTTCTCTGGAATGATCCATACTAACCTTAAAAGTTTTAAGATCACGGTTGTTGACACCTATAATCTTTATTTTATGACTCACCTTCTCCAGATCCTTCTCGTCATGGATTTCAAAAAGTACATCCATTCCAAGGTCTAAGGATAATTCAGTAAGTGCACCTACTTCCTTTTTACTTAAGACAGCGGCAATAAGCAAGATTGCACTTGCCCCGATCGATTTTGATTCTACCACTTGGTACTCATCCACAATAAAATCCTTTCTCAAGAGAGGGATCTTAACAAAACCTGCTACATTTCGAAGGTCATGATCCACTCCCCCGAAAAATTCCGTATCGGTAAGAATTGACATAGCAGCAATTCCTGCTTTCTCATACTCCCTCGCAACTTGTCCGACTTCAGCATTAATGTTTATCATACCATTTGAGGGAGATTTTCTTTTAAACTCCCCAATGATAGAAGGTCCTGGTTTTGCCAGTGCGTCATAAAAAGAGGGCATTTCACGTTTAAAAAATCCCGAATCCTCAAATTTACTTACAGGCAGTAATTTCTTTTTGCATTTAAGTTCACTCCTTTTAAAAGCTATGATTTTATCCAGCACATCCATTTTCTTAAAGTTCTAAAAGTTTTTTTAACGCATTAAATGCCTTGCCTCCCTGTAATGAACTTTCTGCTATTTCAAAACATTCCGGGATGCTTTTTCCGGGATGAAGTTTTCTAAGGGCCATCCCTGAATTAGCGATTACGGCTGCCTTCTGGGCTTCAGAACCTTTACCTCCCAAAATATTTAAAAAGATCTTAACAGATTCTTCTACTGTTACACCACCCAAAAGATCCTCACGAGTAAGTCTGGGTAAACCAACCTTTTCCGGAGAAAGTAGTTCTTCTTCATGATTAGAGATCATCTTAAATTCACTGGTAAGCGAGATTTCATCGTACCCGTCCAATGAATACACGATTGTATAATTTTTATCGGTCTGCTGGTAAATGTAATTGTAAAGCCTTGCTGTCTCCAAACTCCATACACCCACGAACTGGTTATGCGGGAATGAAGGATTAACCATTGGGCCGAGCATATTGAAAAAGGTTTTCACACTAAGTTCCTTTCTTATTGGGGCAACAGCTTTCATGGCCGGGTGAAATAAAGGTGCATGAAGGAAACAAATATTTGCCTTTTCCAACTGCTTCCTGAGAGTATCCCGGTTGTTTGTAAATTTATATCCCAGGTATTCCATCACATTGCTGGAACCACAGGCTGAAGAGACCCCGTAATTGCCGTGTTTGGAGACTTTGCCTCCGGCTCCTGCAACAACAAACGACGACAGAGTGGAGATATTAAAAGTATTCTTTCCATCTCCGCCTGTCCCGCATAGATCTATCGTTTCAAATTCAGAAAGGTCTGTTACCAGACACAAATCCAGAAGTGCATCGCGAAAACCGGCCAGCTCCTGAACCGTTATCGTACGCATCATAAAAACCGTCAGAAAAGATGATACCTGTGAATTATTATATTCACCATGGGCAATTTTTTTCAATACATCCTTTGCTTCTTCCCTTTCAAGGGTAAGGTGGGATGTCAATCTTTGGAGAATATCTTTCATTTATTTAATAGTATTAATAAGATAATTCTGATATGGTCATCAATTGTAATTCAATTTAAATTCTTGAGTTCATTTTAATATCATACCGTTCTTTCATAGTCTCATCGTCTTATTGTTTCATTTTCAAATTTTCAAACTTACCTGACTTAAACATTCAACCAGTTAAGCAACATTCGTTTCCCATACCCGGTAAGAACCGATTCGGGATGAAACTGGACTCCTTTAACATCGTAAGTTAAGTGTGTTAAAGCCATAATCATTCCTTCATCATCCTTCGCTGTTATTTTGAGACAGGCAGGAAAATTATTTTCATTGATCACCCATGAATGATATCTTCCAGCTGTAAAACTTACCGGGACCTTCCTGAAAATTCTGTCCTCCTCATCCAATACAATTATGTTAGTTGCCACCCCGTGGTACACTTGGTCAAGGTTAATCAGACTTCCCCCAAAAACCTCTGCTATGGCCTGACATCCCAAACAAACTCCCAGAATGCTCTTCTTGGGAGCAAAATGTCTGATCATTTTTTTCGTAATACCTGCCTGATCCGGAACTCCCGGCCCGGGAGAAATTATAATTTTGTCATATTTACCCATATCTTTCAAGCCGATCTCATCATTCCTGTGGACATCTACAGGCCCCTTGCTCAATTCTTTTAGAATATGAACCAGATTGTAAGTAAATGAATCGTAATTGTCCAATACCATTATTTTCATTGTTGCCGATTTAAGTTATCATATCCGTGAGGCCATTGCGATAGCTGCTTTCAGTGCTCCAAGCTTATTATTCACCTCATTAAGTTCGTTTTCTTCAACAGAGGCAGCTACAATACCTGCCCCGGCTTGATAATAGAGGGTATTATTCCTGCTAAGAAATGAGCGGATCATGATTGCATGATTGATATCCCCGTTAAAGCCAATATATCCAA
>JADDYF010000183.1 GCA_015712185.1 Bacteroidales bacterium | reverse complement strand
CCGGGTTTCATCACTGAAATTCACACAGTACATTCCACCAGGAAGTTTTTGACTGAAGGAGCCATCATGCTGAAGCTGCTGAACAGCCAGGGTATCATTTGTACTTCTATCAACAAATGCTATGGATATTTTTTCCGGATTATAGTCCGGATCACTTTGCAGGTTCACTTTCCCATTAATTGTAAATCTGGCAGGATTGCCAAAGGAACTGATGGTGTAACGCAAAATGTCCTGGTGGGCTGTTGCGGCTGTAAAGCACGATTGATAGGCAATATGTCCTGATCCTATCGGGAAAAAGAAAAGATCATCATCGGTTGTATTCAACGGATATCCGATGTTTACCGGAGGCAGCCAGTTCCCGCTGCTATCGAGCGAGGATACAAAAACATCATAACCGCCCATATTATAGTGTCCCTGAGAACTAAAGAACAGCTTCCTGGAATCGGAGGAAACAAAGGGCGATTCTTCATTGTAGGGAGAATTAATCAGTGGGCCAAGATTAACAGGGACATCCCATTCACCGGATGGTTTGACAGCAGAACGGTAAATATCAAGTCCTCCAAAACCTCCTTTCCGGTCACTGGTCAGATAGAGGTACTTTCCATCAGGTGACAGAGTAGCATGTGTTTCATTAAACAAGGTATTGATGCCGTTATTTAACCTGGTCAGCTCACTCCATTTGCCTTCTTTAAACTCCGTGGTATAAATCTCTCCGCTTCGGTAAGGATCGTACGATGTAAGGAAGAGCCTGGTACCGTCAGCCGACATACCGGTAATATAGTGGTCCCCGTCTGATTTAATTTCCGGTGTGAGGTTTTCGGGATTTTGCCACAGGGTATCATTTTTTACAGTTCGCATAACGGCGTCGTAAAACTTCAGCTGGTTCATGTAATACAATACTTTCTCATCCGGTGTAACCAACGGGTTGAAATTGGAAACCATTGAGTTAATGACGTCAGGAAGTGTATCGGATGAAAATTTTGCCGGGGCAGCGATCAATTCCCTGGCATTGTTACATCTTTCGATGTGATATTCAGCCAGCTTTCTGTTATCGATATCCACATCATCCACTGAATTGATAAAGGCGTTAAAACTGGCCAGGGCATTGTCAAGATCATCATTTAACCGGTAAGCAATACCAAGGTATAATAAGGATTTCATCGGAGCAAATTCTTCCTGAAGCGTATTTCCGGAATAATTAACCGATATTTTTTGAGCCGCATCCTTCAGGTAAGGGAGGGCATTTGTCTTTTGCCCAGGAATATTCAGGTAACATTCACCAATTTTATAGTTCATATTGGCTGTGGTATATCCTTTATCTTCCAGAGATTTCAGGACATACAGCGCTTCATTGTATTCCCCTGCAAAAATATATTCAAGCGCATCCGAATAGAGGTCATCGGGACTGGGTACAATTTTCTGCCCGGATACGGGAAGATATGCCGTAAGAATTAAAACAGTAAAAACTTTCAGCTTATTCATTCTTACGCTTTTTTCGCACGATAAAAATGATCAAAAGTACAATGATCAGGGCATTTACTATGATCAGAGAGGTAACCAGGGCAGGCTTATCCATTCCATAGAACCATCCGTGCTTTTGTTCGGCTTCCCCTGCATCAGGCCCTCTTCTGAGAACCATTTTTAAAAGAACCCTGAGCAGGTCGCGTTCAGTATAATCATATTCGTCAGCGACTGAAAGCAGGTACTGCATCACCTCGATCGGTTTCGAGAACTGTTCCACACTGGTCGCTTCAATAGCCTGGGTAATACGCCGGTCGCCGAAACGAATCAGCAGATCAATAAATTCCTTGATATTCTTGGGATCAATAATATCAATCAACAGCTGGTACACCATTTCACGATTGAAGTCATGAAATTGTGACTGATTGAGCAAATAATTCACCAGTTCCTCAAATGTGTTGATTTTCAGATTTCGGATATCAATTTCCTGCAGGAAAGTCTTTAGACTACCGGTAGCTTTGCGAGCGAGCATTTGCCGGAACAGATCGACATAGTAATATGGATCCCGGCGGATCTTTTCGACGTTTTCCAATAATTCGCGCTTGGAATATCCCCGTAGGTCAGCCGCACCCAGCAGGTAAGTGATCAGCTCAACAGAATTCCTGACGTTCTGTTTCTCCATGTTAAGATCAAGCAGGGTTTGTTTCAGGCTGTCTGAAGAAATGAAAATAAGTCCCTGGGAAAGGAAATAGACATCCATATCCAGCGCGGCTTTTTTCAGGGCCTCTTCAAGTTCTGACAGTGGGAATGCCTTACTTTCTGCTCCTTTCATAATATAATCGGCTACGGAACGTGTATCAGGAAATTCCTTCCAGTTTTGCTTCATTTTACCCAGGTAGGCTGCCAGATCACCGGTCGAAAATGATTCCAAAAGCTCAATGAGTGCCTTCGGATCCCGGGTAAGTGCAGCAATGCGATACAATGCTTCCCGAAGATCCTCCAGGTTATAATTGCTGCCGGGTGCATGTTCATATAAGTAATCAACCAGAGCCTCGGATGAAAATATGCTGTTGGTCCTCAGATCCAGATTTTCCAGGGTCTTGTTCAGGCTGTCCCGGGAATTGCTGAGAATTTCGTTGTAAAATATGTTCAGATCCTTCTGAGCAAGGAACCTGGCAATCAGGCCTTCCACCTCTTCAAGTGTGTAACCCTGTTCAACTGCATGTTTCATCAGGTAATCATACAGATCTGCGATTGTGCTGAACTGTGTGCCATGCAAATCCAGGCTCTGAAGGTATTTTTCGAGATTACCGGCAGCCATTGCAGTAATGCCCAGGTACCTGTCGGAATCCAAGAGAATATCTTTTTGAGAAGGAGCCGGCGCTGCAGCTTCCTCAGCAGTTGGTGTATAAACAACCGTTACTTCGCGTGTAGTGCTGTTGCCCGTTGCATCGGTAAGCGTAAATCGGAGTACGTTGGTACCCGGTTCCGGTGTAAGCATATAAACAAAACGCCGTCGTTTGATATCAAAATTCTCTGTCTTTCTGAGTTCACCATTCAACAGAGTTTCAACTTTCAGAGTCGTATTCCTCTCCAGATCAAGCCTGATAGGAATCGATTTATTGGAGGTTACATTATAACTGATGATCGGAATGATCAATTCCGGACCGGCGATCTGGTACTTTGCAGTATCTGCTTTCGTCTCGGATGCAGTTATACCGGATGTTGCCATCGTGAGAGTAGAGGAATGAGTCACAATATTCGAAGGATTATTCATGGGAATAATCAATCTTTCCGTTTTATCC
>JADDYF010000142.1 GCA_015712185.1 Bacteroidales bacterium | reverse complement strand
TTAAGGCCGGGAAATGGTACAGCATCGACGATTTTACAAAATTCAGGATCTATAAATCGAATCGTACATATAAAACCTATAGCCGGGCTAACATCCCGCAAAACCTAAAAGTAACCGATATAAGGTTAATGCTGCTGAATAACAGCGGATCGTTAAAAATTACCGTGAACAGATTTGATACCTTTGAGGCTGCAAGGAATGAAATGTCTGATCTGATCCGGAAGCTTCAGATCAAAAATCTGCAAGAGTGGACTTGAAAAATTGTACCAGCTATCAGATTACTCTTTTATACAGTACAATCTTGCAGCACCCCTGAAAATATAGGCATCGCCAGATGCAGCTACTGAGGTCCAGAATTTATCATCCAGCCTGTTCTCGGATAACAATTCATATTTATCACCGGCTTTTAATATACGCGTGACACCCCTTTCATCGGTAAGCCACACTTTATCATTATAACCCCATGGTGAAGCCCAGAGACCCCCGATGCCGGCAGGTCTTTCCCTGTAAACCAGTTTCCCGTCAGATGCATTATAACAGGTGATATCACCTCTGCTTCCGGGAAGGTAAATATATCCCTTATATAAAAGCGGTGAAGCATTTCCGTTGCCGGCGTCCGGTACAATCCATTTAACTCCCGCGCCTGTCATATCTCCTTCCTTCGGTGTAATATCCCCTTCAGCCCCTGCTTTAACTGCAAAAAGGCTTGCCTTTATCTTCTGCCCTCCGTTACCAATGTAGATATGCTCATCATCACCCACCGGCGATGCTATGGTCTGCTCTCCTCCGATCTTCAGCTCCCATAAAAGTTTCCCTGTCTCCGTATCGTACGAACGCGCACTTTTACCCATCGTTACCAGTTCTGTCCTCACCTTGTTCTTCCATATATAGGGTGTACTGTAAGTTGTTTTCTCATCACGGCTCATCCTCCATATCTCATTGCCGGTGTCTGCATCCAATGCGACAATGAATGAATTTACTTCGTTATCAACCTGAATATAAACGACGTCTTTGTACAGCACCGGGGATGATCCCGTTCCCCAGCCGTTCTGGGTTTTATATGCACCCAGGTCCTTCTGCCATATCAGTTTTCCATCCATATCGTAGCAAAAGAGACCTGCCATGCCAAAATATACACATATCCTTTTCCCGTCTGTCACGGGGGTTTCGGATGCATAAGTATTGGCTTGCTGTTTAGCAATCCCGGGTGCTCCGTGATAGGCAACCTGTCTCCATTGTTCCTGTCCCGCGTTCAGGTCAATACAGATAAGCTCCCACCTGTAGATCTCCTGCATATAGCTTGTATCAATCATTTCGGACCGCGGACTTCCAGGGAGCGGCTGACCTGGCTGCGGACCCTGAGCCGGTTGTGGCATCCGGTCCGGCTGCGGACCCTGTCCTTGTTGTGGCATCTGTCCAGGCTGCGGACCCTGTCCTTGTTGTGGCATCTGTCCAGGCTGCGGACCCTGACCTCCCTGAGGCGGAGGTCCCTGCACCGGTCCTCTTTCCGGAGCGGGATTTACTTTTTCAGGAAAGGCAGATGCAATATATATCTTATCCCCCCAGATAACCGGGGAGGATAATCCTGTCCCGTCGAGATCGTAAATCCATTTTACATTTTTGTCGTTTCCCCATTCTTCAGGCAGGTTTCTGCTGACCGGCAGCATGTTGCTCTCCGGTCCTCTGAACTGCGGCCAGTTGTGTGATTTCCGGGAGCAGCAAGATATAAACAGGACCGGGAACATTAACAGCAGGAGCTTGAATCTGATATCGGTTAAGTTTTTCATAGAAGAGAATTTTAAAATTATTTAGAATCAGTTGCTGGTTATTTCAGTTTTAAGGTGTCAGACATCAGTGTGAAAACCCACCCCTGACCTCCCGCTGTCTCGGGACAGGCGCTCCATGGAGGGGATCCTTTTGCTTGAACGCTAAATATAACAGATTTTAATTTATCCGCCAATTATCTCAATTCTGGCTTTGTTTACAGACTTTACCAGTGCATTAATATCTTCGGGTGAGGTATTGTAGTTTGTAATACATGCCCTTATTGCACTTATTCCGTTTACCGGGTAAACCGACACCCAGGCTTCTCCCGACCTGATAATTTTTTCAGAAATATTTCTGGTAAATGAAGGATCAGATTTATGCTTCTCATCCGTAAAACAAACCAGAGGAAGAGGAGTATGATTGATAACTATCCAGCCATTCTCCCTCAGGACTTTACGCAGCAGGTTTCCCATCTCTGTCTGATGTTCAATAATCTCCGAATATCCTCTCCAGCCGAACACCATGAGCGATAAATAGAGTTTCAACCCTATAAACCTCCTTGACCACTGGATTGAGTGTGTATATGCATCGGTTATCTCCAGCTTCTCGGCATCTTTGGGCATATAATCAGTGGTGATCCTGAAGGTTTTTCCAAGTATTTCGCGGTGCCTTGTTATAAACATGCTGGAGCTCATTGGCACCGAAAGCCATTTATGGACATCAATTATTACTGAATCGGCCTTCTCTATTCCGCTTACCCATTTTCTGGTTTCCGGATTTAAAACAGCAGCACCCCCCCACGCAGCATCAATATGATACCACAGTGAATGCCGCTGAGCAACCGAAGCAAGACCGTGAAGGTCATCAATTGATCCTGTACCTGTTGTTCCTGCCGTCCCTATAACCATGAAAGGAAGGTATCCTTCCGACCTGTCAGACAGGACTGATTTTTCCAGAATATCAGGGCGGACAGCACCCTTTGCGTCAGCATCAATCATCCGGACAGAGTCCTTACCGAGTCCCGAGGTCCTGGCAGCTCTGATAACTGAATGATGTGCTTCGGATGAGCAATATATTACCGGACGGGCTTTCAGCGAAAAGAGACCTTCATTTGCAAATCCGGGAATTGCATTGTTCAGTGCACATAGTACTGCAGTGATGTTCGCTTCCGCACCGCCGGTGGCAAAAACGCCATCTGTCTCTTCTGAAGGGAACCCGACTTTCCGGCCGAATTCGGATATAAGATAATTCTCTACCTCCGCTGCAAAAGGTGAATGACTCCAGGCAGCAAGCTGAGGATTGAAAGCTGCAGTTAACAGGTCTGCAACAACTGACGGGAAGTTTGGCCGCGGATTGAAGAGCCCGTAATACCTCGGATGAGGCGTATGTACAATGTAATTACGTAAGGAATCGATGATCTTCCGGACTGCATCGTTAATATTCTCCGGGTGGTTGAAATCTGCCATCCTCACTACCTTTCGTATTTCATCCGGATCAAGAGGCGGAGTCACCCTGAGTTCCGAAGTATTGCTGTAATAGCTTTCAAGTTCAGGAATAAGCATCCGGAAGAGCCCGGCTCGCTCTTCGCTGGTAAGATCAAATTTTGTCATTGGCCAATAAATGAATATTCTTTGATTATGCAAGATAAATGAACCGGTACCGTCACACTTTTGCCATAACCTCCCTGCCAAAGGCCATGCATTCCGCCCTGCTCAGGTTATCGTATTCCTTAATACCAGGCATCTCCTGCATCTGCTTCCGGACATCAGGTTCCATCAGTCCGAAGGTTACCCTCCCGAGAAAAACTTTTGACGGCACGTTGTTCACGCCACAGATCTGTGCAAGGTGATTGTCAATAAAACCGGATGTCTGCTCAGGTCCGACAGGCCTCATCATATTACCGCATACGACAAAGTAACCTCGTATCCTGGTCTTCAGTACTTCCCTGTTCTTCATAAGGTATTCCTGAAGCTGCTGCGAGGTCGTTCCTGCCCTTATAGCCCCTCCAATCACCACATGATCATACTGTGAAAGATCTGGATTTTCCCTCACGTCGAACACATTGGCTATCCCGTCCATTCCTTCGGAGATCCACACTCCGGCATCACGGGCAGAACCACACCATGTGGCATAGAGTACAGCCCACTTTTTATCGGATCTGTTAGGGTAATATTCAAGGGAAAAGGCCTTTTTGGAAAAAAGAAAAGCACTGATACCCAGAAGTCCGGTCTTGATGAAAGTTCGTTTTTCCATAGCTTTAATCATTTATTTACACAAATATAGTCACAGAAATCATGACATTGAAAATTCATTTTTCAACCTTTCATTTCATTTGATTAAGTTTGCAGAACAGAAATAATTCCTTTATGCCCGATCCAAAGTCTTCCGTTCAGCATCCCGTTGAATACAAGAACAGATCCGGAAAGATACCGCGGCCATATATTATCTTTCTGCTGGCATCAATTTTCGTGGTCTCGTTGCTGACTCTCATAAATCACTATGAAATTATCAGGATTGGCAAAACTTTGCTTATGATCTTCAGGTGGATCGCCATAGGGGCAATTATAGGTTATGCTGTTTATAAAAAGTCACTGACAACATGGATCCTGATAAGTATGATCGTCGGTGCGGAGTTCGGATATGATCTGCCGGAGGTTGGAGTAAAGATGCAGATCATAAGTAAAATATTCCTGCGTCTGATAAAGACAATTATAGCTCCCTTGCTTTTTGCGACCCTGGTTGTTGGTATTGCAGGTCATTCAAACCTGAAACAGGTCGGACGGATGGGATGGAAATCGCTGGTATATTTTGAGATAGTCTCAACAATTGCTCTGTTCATCGGTTTACTGGCAATTAACATCAGCAAAGCAGGAATCGGGATTGATGTTCCTGAAGTGATGAACAAGTCTGAGATCCCAGAGGTAGTGCCGGTAACAGGTAGCGATGTCATCCTGCATATTTTCCCTGAGAATATTGCCAGATCGATTTACGAAGGGCAGGTGCTGCAGATAGTGGTATTCAGCATAATATTCGGTATTGCTGTGGCGCTGATAAAGGAAAAGTACAGGAGTCCGATGATCCGTTTTACCGAGTCGCTGGCAGAAGTGATGTTTAAATTCACACAGCTGATTATGCTCTTCGCTCCTTTTGCCGTGTTTGCCGCGATTGCATACAGTATAGGCCATATGGGGCTCGATATCCTCGTTAATCTTTTTAAGCTTCTTGCAACACTTTATGTATCACTTATAGTTTTCCTGCTCCTGGTGCTTCTCCCTGTTGCACTGTTATTCAAAATTCCCATCAAAAAATTCATCAGCAAGGTTGCTGAGCCTGTCACCATTGCCTTTGCAACAACAAGTTCCGAGTCTGCTCTTCCTATTGCCATGGAGCGCATGGAAGAGATGGGTGTGCCCCGCAAGATTGTTGCTTTTGTAATGCCTACCGGTTACAGCTTTAACCTCGACGGTACGACCCTTTATCTTTCGCTTGCAACAATTTTTGTTGCGCAGATAAGCGGCATCCATCTGCCGATCGAAAGACAGCTGCTCATTGTTTTTACCCTGATGCTCACCAGTAAAGGAGTGGCCGGAGTGCCCAGGGCATCAATGGTTATCCTTCTGGGAACTGCTGCCAGCTTCGGCCTTCCCACCTGGCCGATCTATATAATACTCGGTATTGACGAGCTGATGGATATGGCCAGGACCTCAGTGAACGTTCTTGGCAACTGTCTTGCCACGGCAGTTATCGCCCGCTGGGAGGGCGAGTTTAATCCCGG
>JADDYF010000141.1 GCA_015712185.1 Bacteroidales bacterium | reverse complement strand
TGATGATATGCGAAGGAACCTTCTCTTCCTGATTCAGCTTATCGATAATACCCTTGAGTGGTTCGGTCTTTCGGGATCTCTTTAATTCACACTCGCACAGATCGGTAATTATAACCTCCAGGCATCTCCTTGAATACAATAAAACGACATTTGCATCACCGGCATTAATAAGGGGGGCCAGTTCCTTGCCGAGTTCAGGGAGCTGGTCCTGAACAGCTTCATAAAGCCGTTCAATTTCTTTTATTTCGGCAGACCATATTTGCATACAGGAGCATCATATTGATAAATCAGCCTACCGGGATTTTCAAAACCTTATTTAATAGCCTTTCTGCTTCTACAGACTCCAGCCTTTTCTATATTCGTAATGCAGGAAGTTATTAGCCTCCGGAAGATTTGTAAACTGCATCTTATCAGGATCATATTCAAGAGTCATATTCCTCCCTGCCATTAATACGGCAATATTTCCCAGCATCATCGTTTCCACGAGTCTGCTTGCATACGAGAAATCAGTTGAGGATTTCTTATTGTTCCTGATGGCATCAATCCATTCTGCATAAATACCGGGTGAACGTTCGAGCCATGGTTTTGGCGGTACAAATTCCTCCATTGCTTTCTTAGGAACAAGTTGAGGATTGCTACCATAATCTCCGTGCATCAGGACACCTTTGTCTCCAAGGAAGAGTGCAGAGTTTACGCGGACACCCTGATCCATTTCTGCCGGACGTGGTGCACGGAGGCCGCCGTCAAACCATGTTACCTTGACAGGAGGCATGTATCCCCTTGCAGGGAATTCATAGGTGATCATTTCGGCAAGTGGCCAGAACTCGTTGTTGAATACTGATGAGCTTGCCTGAAGCCTCGTGGGTATGCCAAGGTTCAACGACCAGAAAGCGTGGTCATAGATATGAGCTCCCATATCGCCAAGAGCGCCTGTACCATAATCACGCAGCCCGCGCCAGTTGAAATGACATATATCGGGGTGATAGGCTTTTTCAGGTGCCGGGCCGAGCCACACATCCCAGTTCAACGACTTGGGTACAGGTATGGCAGCCGGTCTCGGGATGTTTCCCTGCGGCCATATCGGCCTGTTGGTAGATAGATGTACCTCGCGTACAAGACCGATTGCTCCGCTCTGGATCCATTCATTTATCAGTCTTGCCCCTTCGCTTGCATGTCCCTGGTTGCCCATCTGGGTCACCACGTTATTTTCTTTTGCTATCTCGGCAAGCTTGCGGCATTCAAAAATTGTCTTGCACAAAGGCTTCTCCACGTAAATATGCTTTTTCTCCCTCATGAATGCTGCTGCGATGGGAGCGTGGTTATGATCGGGGGTGCCTATCATAACTGCATCAATTGATGACTTTTCTTTTTCAAGCATCCGGCGCCAGTCGGTATAGACCTTTGCCTTCGGATACCCTTTGAAGATATGTGCTGCAAACTCAGTATCGACATCACACAATGCATAAATATTGGCAAGCTTTACCGGCACTCTTTCCTGCTGAGGTCTTTGCTGTTGCTGTGCCTGGACGCCCTGTGGCGGCTGCCCACCCTGCTGCGGACGCTGCCCCTGTCCCGGTCCTTGTCCCTGTCCCTGCCTTGCAGCCCTTGCTTCCAGCTCCTCCTTGCTTAAGGGTTGTCCTGTACTTGTTCGCTGAGGCGTTACAATAGGAACATCGGGGTCGCACAACCCTCTCAGGTTGCTGGCGCCGCGGGCGCCAATTCCGATACCTGCAACATTTACCGTGTCACTTGGCTGCAGGTAACCTTTGCCGGGCATAACATTCCTCGGAATTATGGTAAAGGCGGCTGTTGCAGTACCGACTTTCCCGATAAAATTCCTTCTAGAGAGGTTTCTGGTACTCTTCTTCTTCTTAGGGTCATTTGAACTCATGGGATACTCCTTTCTTTACAGTTAAACAATCTCCAAATTACTATATTTTTTTATATGTTCATTTATTTCGGGCAATATGAAACGGTCTTGACTTCTTATAATTTCAAATGAGGAAATGATCTTAGTCAATTATCAGTTTTCTGACAATTATACCTGCTTCAGTCTGAAACTTCAGAAAATAAATACCTTTGCGATACCTTGTTATATCAATATTGGTTTGGTTATCCGGGGTAGTTACCAGGAACAATTCCCTTCCTGAATTGTCCAGAAGTGACATTGTGTAAATGTTCAGAGGGCATTTAACAAAAACTCTCTCATGGCCGGGATTGGGGAAAATGATCAGGTCATACCAGGCTCTCTTCCTGATTAAAGTTGAAAGTGAATATTCATATGCACCCAGGTCGATGATTCCGGAGATGTTCCTCTCTTCTTTTCTAAGATGTTTAACATATTCATAATTTACCGGATAACCTCCCGGAACGGAAGTTCCTTTATCAATGCAGACAGAAGCCGGTATCAGATGGAAGTCTTGTTCAGTTTCATCAGCAAATCCCGGCATTGATCCTGAAATATTACCGCCAAGATCGTTTAAAGAACCTGATAATCCGCTGTGGCTGTTTACCCAGTCAGCTTTCATCCAGTTATTTTGAATATTTAATATTCCATAGCTGTCGAGCATTGCCAGCCTTTCGCCGGTTGCCGTAACGTATACAATGTTGTTGAAGCAGTTGGCTGTCTCAGAATTTGTGCTGAGTCTGAACAATGTAGTATTGCCTGTTCTTGTGGAAACCACTGTGTTATTGAAAAAGTAAAGAGTACCTTTCCTGTACATAGATTCGTTACCGCTGTCTCCTCCGTAATGGCAGATCTGGCTGTTTCCTGCTCCGTCAGGCTCAATGAGAATATTACCGTAAACCCAGGTAGTTCGATATTCCGTAAGCCCGTTTAATTCCGGATTATCGCTGTCTACAAGATCGAGCTGGCGGTTTCCGCTTTCGATCCAGTTGTAACGGATTATAGTGCCTGCCGACCTGTCTTTAAGGTTATTTCCCGATGCTCCGGCCAGTAACGGGCCAAAATGGTTATATTGAAACAGGATCCCCTGCGATTCAGTGTAATTATTATGTTCGTAGATGCTTGACGTGTTGCCGTTATTATGAATGTAACAGCTCTCAACTACAACATTTTTTGATGCGCTTGCCGCAAAGAAACCATTACCGCAGTTTGTAAGGATACAGTTCCTTACAACGATATTTTCACCCTTCTCGAGGTAGATGGCTGCTGCATTTGAACTGTAGGTTGTAATGCCGCTGCGTCCTGTAAATGAATAGATACTGCGGCCGTTTCGTATTTCGAGGTTCTCAACGCGGATATATGCCGGCATTCCGTCGGGAGGGGAATTTGAACCGCCGATCTTGATGACGCCACGTTCTTCATTCCAGTAATTCAGCTGGCTGCGTGTTGTTGCATCCTGTCCGTCTATTATAGGTAGCTGTCCTGATGAAGCCGGAATACCTGTAATTGTTATCCATTTATCCTGTAGTCCGGCAGCATTGATAACCCATTTTTCCTTATAAGGTGTGCTTCGCCAGTAAATTTTCACCGAATCGCCAGCTACGAGGTTTTCCCATGGAACAGATCCTATGGAGGTATAACTCTGGCCATCGCCAACTTTATAGGTGGTCTGCGAGTCGAGCTGTTGCGAAAATGAAGCAATTATTATCAATAAACAGTATCCGGATAATCGTTTCCTCATAATAATGTCAGTTTAGTTTTATAAGACAAGATTTTACCAAATGCTTTTATTTATTCAACAGGTTTATTTTTTAAATATTCAATTCTTTTGATGATTGACTCAATATATTCCTGTGGAAATGACGGTTGTTCCTTTTTCTGGTTATCGAGGAACTTCCGGTAATAATAGATTGCCCTTTCGGAGTTGCCCAGCCTTTCATCGTAAAGGTTTGCGATTTCCATATAGATATTCGGATCGGAAGTTATCTCCAATGCTTTCAGAAAGCTGCTCACAGCGCTTTTGTACAGTCTGCTGCCTATCTGCGATGCAGCAATGTACCTGTGTGTCATTCCCATCTGGGCATAAAGAGGCGTCAGGATCTCAATGACCTTGTTATACCACGAGATACTGTTTTTCATATCTTTCAGGTTATAATAACAAAATCCCAGATAGCTGCATGTCCTGTAATCAGTCGTATCAGCTTTATAAGCCAGAAGAAGGTATTTGATGGCATCGCCGAATTTCTCGGCGCTGGTATAACAGACTCCCGCTCTTTTCAGGTAGATAGCGGAGGAATCTCCTAATGATAAAACCTTGAGATAGTCGGTCAATGCTTTGTCGTTGATATCGCTTCTTCCTCTGATAATTGAGAAATAGAGATGAGCCCTCCTTGAATACAGGTCAATTCCGTCGGGATCGATCTCTATCCCTTCTGTAAGAAAAAGAATTGATGTATCGGGTTTCCCTTCTGTGGTATACAGGTATGCCAGGTTTTTAATAGCCAGCAGGTTCTTCTGGTTTAAAAATAATGATTTTATGTATAATTCTTTTGCCCGGGCAAAATCTCCCTTTTTCAGGTATGCAAATGCCAGCTTGTTGAGGTAATTATAGTTTGTGGAATCTTTTCTTAAGAATCTGTTATAGATGTTTATTGATTCATCATACCTGTTAAGATGAATGTAAATACTTGTCAGGTAGTAAGCATATAGCCAGTTCATTGAATCAATGGCACAGATCTTTATCAGCAGGGGTTCGGCAAGCTGGTATTCTTCCATTCCGTAATATCCTTTTGCCAGCATGAAGACGTAGGCTTTGTTCAGGGTATCGAGGGCGGCTGCCCTGGAAAAGCTCGTGAGGGCAAGCTCTTCCTCAAGGATATTCTCGTAGGCGACACCCAGCTTAAAGTTGATCTCCGGGTTCAGGCTGTCGCTGACCAGCAACAGTTTGCAGGCATTAATCGCTTCCTCATAATTCCCGTTTACCAGCATTTTATCAATTGCCTGATTCACAGGAATGTTCTGAGCTGTCAGGGATGTGTATAACGATAAAACAAAGATTAAAGCAGAAAGTATTGATTTCATAAGTCTAATTCAGGATAAACAACATTATGCGATTTATTTTGAAGGATATATTTTTTCAATTGAGACTGAAGTTGGCTTGTATGGATGAAGTTATGACGCAGTTTAAAAGATCTCCCTGATTTTCTTTCATTAAGGTTATTAATTCAAAATTAACTCTTGTTTGTCCCAAAATCAAATTTATTTCAGGCAGCAAAGGAAATCCGGTGGCAGGATGTAGGGTATTCAGCCGGGAATGAAATACCTAAAAGTTTAGGACCCATTTCTTTATTAGGTTTATCTTTGTATTATAATCGGCAGGGTTACAATGAGAAAATTAATAATTGAACGGACCTTAAATTCACCGGGGGTAATTTTTGATCCTGACAGGAATTTTTTTGAAATATCCGGGGAATCAAGACCGCCGGAGGTAGCAGCTTTCTATTCGGAGATCCTCGACTGGTTTGATGATTATTCCTCAAACGTTGCCAGGTCTGGGAAGAGAACCGAACCTGTAGTCTTTAACCTCGATTTCGAGTACTTCAATTCTTCATCAGAAAAATACCTTCTTGATTTCTGTAAAAAGATCAATTCAGCCAGTGCAGGAGGTATGAATTTATCGGTCAGATGGCTCTATGAGAAAAATGATATTGATATGCTTGAAGCCGGTAAGCGTATATCGAAAATCGTTAAGTATCCTTTTGAGTATTTGGAGAAGCAATAGAAAGTCTTCTTTGCGTTGCTGATAAAACCACGCTTTCTGGACTTCTTTTTGCTTTTCCTCAGGTTAAAAATATAGATTTAGTGCCTTACATCGCCGAAATTCAGATAGATACCGATGCCTGCTATTGATTGGAAGCTGTTTATGTTAGTAAAGAATGCCAATTCTACGCCGGTAAAAGAGACCGGCAGTAATTCCAGTTTAGCCATAATTGAAGCTCCTATTGTGTTCTTACGAACATGGGTTTTATTATATTTATATTTCCAGCTTGTATCAATCCAGTCGAAACTCCAGAACCAGTCATCAGTAACATGGTTGGGATCATAGTTGGGATTTGGAACTATTTCAGCCATATTACAATTGACCAGTGAAGGGCCAAACTCAATTCTGAATCGCGAATCTCTTTTGAGAGAAGGAAAGGCTATTAGCAGATCAAAGGAAAAAATGTTTAGATAATCCATTGGAATTGACAGACGATCGTAGTCTGATGGTACATTCTCCGATTTATATGGATTCGCATGATAGCTGATGCTTGTCCCCCAGTTATTTGAACCTATATATGTAAAATTCAACCCCATAAGAAGACCCTTGTGGCTTCCTCCACCACCAAGTCCAAACTGGGTAACGGATCTCCTGGCGCTGTCTTTACCATGCCTGGCCTCGGGAATTGCTAAGCTATCCGGTACTTCTGCTGGACGATCAGCAACCAGGGTATCTTCTGTTAAAACATTGTTCTGACTGATTATTGCAGAGTCAGGTTTAGCTCTGTTTCCCTCTCCGGTTAAACCAGCCTGTACGGTGTCTGTTTCTGATTCGGACATACTTGTGCTTGCACATCCTGAAAACAGATTAGCCATAAGAAGAAGACAGCAGGATATTATTACTGATTTTAGGGATCTCATACCTGCAATCTGATTTTAAAACAAAGTTACAACAGCAGAATGTCAATGTCAATTTTATTTTAATTTAGACATACCGCAAAATTTATCCAAAAATCGAATTTGTGTTATGAATCATCATGAAGCTTTCCATAATTTTAGCACAATTTTACAACAGAGTTCTCAGGTATCTCCATTTTTTTTGTGTTATCACTTGTCGATTTCCCTAAAGCATCATTTAAAGAGCAAGATAGAATTAACAGGTGCTATTTTTGAGGTATATACAGTATTGTGATCATTAAATATCTGTATTAATTTGTTCAATAGCTTTTATTATTCTATATTTGATTTGGATATGAAGATTTGCATTTTA
The DNA here is from genome assembly GCA_015712185.1 of Bacteroidales bacterium. Taxonomy (GTDB): domain Bacteria; phylum Bacteroidota; class Bacteroidia; order Bacteroidales; family VadinHA17; genus LD21. The sequence goes on along the minus strand of JADDYF010000141.1, from coordinate 2,284 downwards.
TCACTTTCCAAATAAATAAGACTAGCAGATGAAGAAAAAGGAAATCATTAAGCAGCTGAAGGAAAAACTGAGCATTGAAGAGGAGAATTCTGAGTATTTCTCAAAATTATGCAGGGAACAAAAAGCTGAAATTGAGCTTCTTAAAGAAAGGAATACGTATTTAAGCAAGCATCTCGACTGGACTCAGAAACAGTGTTTTGAAGCACATCTGATCCTGAACAGAACGGTTGCCGGTGCCAAAGAACCAACCAAAGAGTAAATCCTGATACTCCCGGTATCCGGACAATACCCGGTAAATAGCTTCTAAGAACTCTTTTTCCCTTCCCTTACCTGACATCCTCTTTCACCGCCAACAGGTGGCCGGAGCAGGATCAGTTATGTCTGTTCTGCAATTAAGTTGGTTGTTGAGTCAGTTATGATCATTTGTTCATTCCCGGCTCTGCAAAGTATGCCGGTTCCTCCTGAGGGTACTGGATCGTAAAAAACGGCAAAAGATGTGGTCTGAAAGTCAAATATTTCCTAAATTGTACATAGATATTTCACCTTGTCTGGACATAAGTTATTATAGGCTATGGATCAACATTAAATTCGCATGACTTATGTGACCGACGTGGCTGTGCTGTATCGGAAAATTTCATATATTTGATATCGTCTCATCTCGCTGCAATTATGAAGAATAAAATTGTCCTTAAAAGGATATTTCATCGCGATCGCTGGCGCATTGCCATTTGTTTCGATTATGATGAAAAGCTGAAAGAGAAGGTAAATTCAATACCTGGAGTTGCTTTCAGCGGAACCCGCAGGTGCTTTTATGCTGATAATACCGAGGAAAACCTCCGGATGATCATCAAAACTCTGAAAGACGAGGCTGAAATTGATATTTCTTCAATATCATTGAAGCAGAGGTCTCCAAAACCCGGACTGGAACAACCAGAAACAGCGGAGGTTGATAACTGTTCGCCGCAATCAGAACCTTCAAGAGATACAGGGGCCGGGGAACTTCTTCTGCCCGGAACAACCAGGGAAGTAATCTGTGATGATAAGGAGACAAGAGCTTTCATGAGTATTGAAAGTAACGGGCAGCCGGGATCTGTGGATTTCAGGATAAGTGAAAAAGAGGGATTGCTGGTAATCAGGTTCATGGGCAGGTATGATCCGGAGTGGATAGGAGAGTTGAGAAGTTACAGAGGTTGTACATATGATCAAAAGCATAAGGAATGGCTTCTGCCGTGGACGAAGCTGACATATGATTCGCTTGCTGATTATTTTACAGGCCGGGGGGTGGGTGTCAATGTGACAAAGCAGGTAGTCAGTGAAGAGCTTTTATCGGAGCGGAAAGCGACCGGTGACGAGGTACGGGCGAGGTCTCTCGGCAGGAAAGCGGTTGACGGGCTGGAGCTGATGGGCTGGTTTCTTGATGAGAACCGTTACAGTGCCCGTACAAGGGAGTCATATATGGCAGTACTTGAATTTTTCTTCAGGTATTTCAGTCCAAGGGATCCCATGGATATAAGCGAAGAAGAGATTTCACGGTTCATTTACGATTTTATTATCAGGCTGGGGTACTCGGCGGCTTATCAGAATCAGATGGTATCGGCTATAAAGATCTTTTATACGATTGCGGGAAGGGTAAGGTTGACAGGATTGTTCCTGTTCCGGAGAGGGTATGGGGTAAGATAGATGAATATATTGACTGTTACAAGCCAAGGGAATATCTGTTTGAAGGTCAGGCAGGAGGGAAGTATTCTGTTGAAAGTGTATACAATGTATTCAGGCAGTCGATGAAGAAGGCGGGTATTAAGAAGGATGTAGGGGTTCACAGTCTGAGGCACAGTTATGCCACGCATCTTCACGAGAACGGTCTCGATATAAGATATATTCAGGAATTATTAGGGCACAAGAGCACGCGTACGACGGAGATTTACACGCATGTAAGCCGCCGTAATCTTGCAGCTGTAAGGAGTCCGATAGAGGATTTGGATCTGAAGTGATTCAGGTGTTTTATACCGGATTTCGGGTTTTTACAACTCAGATGCTGTATTTCTTTTTACAGTAGCAAGGTACGATTCTTGGAGTTTTAAAAAATGGGAGGTTCGGTACAAAACATAACGCTATCCAACCGAATTATACAATTTTAAGTATTTTTCATGCCGATATAAACGAGTTAGCCGTAAGCGTGCATTTAAAAACCGAACTTGATAATTATAGAGTTACCACGTATTCTTAAACGTTTAATTATACGTTGCTTCGGTATAATCTCACAGAAAATAGCGAACAACAGATG
>JADDYF010000105.1 GCA_015712185.1 Bacteroidales bacterium | reverse complement strand
ACTCTTGCCGGTCCTAAAGTTCTTGAACATATAGTTGATGTTGTTCTCTATTTTGAGGGAGACAATAACTATGTCTACAGGATCCTCAGGCCGGTAAAGAACCGGTTCGGCTCGGTCGCTGAACTTGGTATTTTTGAAATGGCTGAAACAGGACTCAGGGAGGTTACCAACCCTTCTGAGATGTTCATTAACCAGCATGACGAACTGCTCAGCGGTATATCAATAGCTGCCACAGTTGATGGAATCCGCCCATTCCTTATTGAAACACAAGCCCTTGTGAGCAGTGCCGTATATGGTACGCCCCAGAGAAGCTCCACAGGATTTGACATCCGGCGTCTCAATATGCTGCTGGCAGTACTAGAAAAGAGGGCTGGTTTCAGGCTTGCCGTGAAGGACGTCTTTTTAAACCTGGCAGGTGGAATAAAAGTCACTGATCCGGGCATAGACCTCGCAATCATCACCTCTGTTCTTTCTTCAAACCTCGATATCCCGATTCCACGGGAAATGTGCTTTGCCGGCGAAACAGGCCTCTCAGGAGAGATCCGGCCTGTATCACGTATCGATCAGCGCATAAGGGAGGCTTCAAAGATGGGATTCAGAAAAATTTACCTGTCGAAATATCAGAAGTATGTCCTGACGAAGGGACTTGATATTGAGGTAGTGAAGGCAGGAAAAATCGAACAACTCGTGAAATCATTGTTCAGTTAAAAAGATGCGGAACCAGCCATTAAAATATTGTACCGCTTCACCGTTGTATCGTTTAATATCTTCCTCTTAACGTATTATCCCTTCTGAAGCTTTCCCGTTTTACCTTATCGCAATCGAGTTCCATATTGAAGTTTGCAGGACGTTCAAACTCATCCGCTTCCAGTATACCCAGTTGGGGATCGTTATATACTTTTTTAAGAAATAAAGCAAAAATAGGCAGAGCCATATTGGCTCCCTGTCCTTCCATGAGTGTTTCAAAATGAATAGCCCGGTCTTCCCAGCCCACCCAGACTCCCCCGACAAGATCGGGTGTAATACCCATAAACCAGCCATCTGATTGTTCCTGAGTTGTCCCGGTTTTTCCTCCGATCTGGTTCATAAGAAGATAAGGTTCCCTCCGCAATCTGAAGGCTGAACCTGTCTGGACAACTTTCTGTAACATATGCATCATTAAAAAGGCAGTCTCCTCACTTAGCACCTCTTCAAACATTGTTTCAAACCTGGAGATTACATTTCCATTTTTGTCTTCAATCCTGGTAACATACATCGGCCGTCTGTAGATCCCTTTGTTTGCATAAGTTCCATATGCTCCAACCATCTCTTCAAGTTTAACATCAGATGTTCCGAGGAAAATAGAATAGACCGGGTCAATGAAGCTTCTGACTCCCATTTTTTGCATAAGGTCGACAACCAGATTTGGCCTGAACTGCTCCATAAGCCATGCTGAAATGTAGTTCTCAGATTGTGCAAGACCCCATTCCAATGTCACCAATTTCCCGTGATATGCTTTATTTCCGGAGCTCCTGGGTGTCCATGGAATGGAGTCACCGACATCAAATGAGCGGGGAATATTCTCAACTTCATAGCAGGGAGAAAAGCCATTCTGCATGGCTATAGTATAAAGAAATGGTTTTATTGTACTGCCAACCTGTCTTTTCTGCTGTGTAACAGCATCCCATTTAAAATACCTGAAATCGGGTCCTCCTATATATGCTTTAACATGACCGTTATGTGGATTTTCTACCAGGAATCCTGCCCTGAGGAAATACTTATAGTATTTAATAGAATCGAGTGGGGTCATTGTCGTGTCTATCTCTCTTTCTCCTTTCCACGAAAACACCCTCATTTTCATAGGTGTATTAAATGCAAGCATAATAGAGTCTTCAGAATAACCTCTTGCCCGCATAGTATAGTATCTGTCACTCTGTTTCAGGGATGTCATTATCAGCTCATCAATCTCCTTCTTTGTAAGATCGTTGGAATATGGCGGATTTCTGAACCCTTTTGCCCTTTTATAAAAGTCCGGCTGCATCTTCTCAGACAGATGTTCTGCAAGTGCCTCCTCGGCATATTGTTGCATCCTCGAGTCAATAGTCGTATAGATTTTCAACCCGTCTTTATAAACATCATAATTTGATCCGTCGGGTTTTTTATTCTTGGCACACCATCCATACAAAGGGTTATTCTCCCATTCCCAGAGTGCATCCTCGTACGACGATTCCCTCACATATCTGTTCCTGTCAGGTTCAGGTTTGGTCATTATATTTCTGAGGTACTCCCTCAGGTAGGTTGCGAGTCCTGTATTATGATCCTCAACCCTGAAATCGAGTTCGATCGGCAGTTTTTTCAAAGAATCTGCCGTTTCAGGTTTCAAATAACCATATTTAGTCATCTGCGATAAGACAACATTCCTCCTGTTGAACATGCGATCATAATTACGCACCGGATTATAAAGTGTTGAAGCTTTCAGCATACCTATTAGCACTGCAGCATCCTGGATATTCAGCGAATCGGGTGTAGTGTTGAAGTAAACATTAGCAGCGGATCTAATCCCGATTGCACGATAGTTAAAATCATATTTATTGAGATACATCGCAATGATCTCTTCCTTTGTATAGCTTTTTTCCAGCTTGACTGCAGTTTGCCACTCTTTAAATTTGGCAACGCCGAGCTTTATTTTCTTTACCAGAGCAGATGATTGTGTTGTGTCTCGCGGGTAAAGCAGCTTGGCCAGCTGCTGTGTTATCGTGCTTCCTCCGCCTGTATTCTGACCCATCAGGATCGTCCGGACTATTGCCCTCGCGAGGCCCCGGACGTCTATTCCCGAATGCCTGTAATATCTTATATCCTCCGTAGCAATTAAAGCATCGATAAGATAGGGCGACAATTCTTCATATTCAGTCCATGTCCTGTTTTCAATGCTGATCTTTCCAAGCAGTACTCCGTCTTCTGAATATACCTCTGCTGCCAGGCTGTATTCGGGATTTTCGAGCTCGGCAAAAGATGGCATCGGTCCCAGCTTCTCGAATGAGATAAGTGTAAATATTATTATGGCAACCAGGAACGGAAAACTGAAAATTGCCCAGAACCATATCAGATATTTTCTGTTATTGGTATTGACTTTCATCGGGCTTGAAAATTTGTCTCAAAAATAGCAAAATATAAAGAATCTTTACGGTTTATTTTGAAGTTTGGGACCGAATTGATTTACTTTGCCGTGTTTTTGAAAGAATAAATTTCTCGCGGTATGATCGAAAATCTTGTCATTGTTGAATCTCCGGCTAAAGCAAAAACTATAGAAAAATTCCTCGGAAAAGATTTCCGGGTAATATCAAGTTTCGGGCATATCAGAGATCTGGCTAAAAAAAATCTTGGAATAGACATCAGGAATGATTTTGCACCCGATTACGAAATACCAAAAGAGAAGGTAAAAGTAGTAAACGACCTGCGGAAAGCTGCTTCTGAAGCTAAAAATATATGGATTGCCTCCGACGAGGACCGCGAGGGAGAAGCGATTGCCTGGCATCTGATAAACGTCTTGAAGCTCGATCCGGCTACTACAAAGAGAATTGTGTTTCATGAAATAACAAAGGATGCAATTACACAGGCTATCGAAAATCCCAGAACGGTTGATATGAATCTTGTCAATTCGCAGCAGGCACGCAGGATCCTTGACAGGCTTGTCGGATTCGAGGTCTCTCCGGTGCTATGGAAAAAAGTTCAGCCTGCTCTTTCAGCCGGAAGGGTTCAGTCAGTGGCGGTCCGTCTTATTGTTGAACGTGAGAGGGAGATTTTTGCATTCAAATCTGAGTCGTCCTTCAGGGTCAATGCGGTTTTCCGGATAGATAATGCGGATGGTGAAAACCTGACTATAAGGGCAGAAGCTTCTAAAAGATTTTCCGATGAAAAAGAAGCCCTGAAATTCCTTGAACTCTGCAATACTTCAGAATATAAGGTTGCAGGCGTCAGCATAAAACCCGGAACCAGATCACCCGCACCACCATTCACCACATCGACACTGCAGCAGGAGGCATACCGCAAGCTTGGCTTCTCGGTGGCTCAGACAATGGCCGTCGCACAAAAGCTATATGAAGCCGGGAAGATAACATATATGAGAACCGACTCAACCAATCTGTCGAAGCTTGCTCTTGCCAAATCGCGAGACGTCATCCTGTCGGAATACGGTGAGAAATATTCAAAAACCCGTCAGTTCCGGACTAAAACCAAAGGTGCACAGGAAGCCCATGAAGCTATCCGTCCCGCCTATCCCGATACTCCGGCAATTGGCGGCAGCCAGAACGAAAAGAAACTTTATGAACTCATCTGGAAAAGGACCATTGCCTCACAGATGGCTGATGCTCAGGTAGAAAAGACAGTGATTTCCATCGATATGAATAATTCACCGGTCATTTTCACGGCTACCGGTGAAGTGATCAAATTTGACGGATTCCTGAAAGTCTATGCTGAATCAACCGACCAGGAAGCTGCCGATGAGGAAAGAAATACTCTCCCTCCTGTCAGTGAGGGTATGCCACTCTTTTATGACATTGTTGTGGCAGCACAGAAGTTCACCTTGCCTCCGCCCCGATATTCAGAGGCCAGCCTGGTAAAGAAGCTTGAGGAGCTGGGTATCGGCAGGCCTTCAACCTATGCGCCTACCATTTCCACAATCCAGAACCGTGGTTATGTGTCAAAGGAAGACAGACAGGGCGAAAAACGGCAGGTGAGGATTCTTACTCTTTCAGCCGGTACTGTCACGGCAAGCTCAAAACCTGAAGTGACAGGAAAAGAAAAGTCAAAACTGTTCCCGCAGGATATCGGTATGATAGTCAATGATTTTCTTATAGAGAATTTTTCTGAGATCGTCGATTATCATTTCACTGCTGAGGTTGAGGAACAGTTTGATGATATTGCCGACGGCAAGATCAGGTGGACCGGAATGCTTCATAATTTCTATACCCCTTTTCATAAGACTATTGAAAAGACGCTTGAGAAGAAAGACAGGAAAACCGGAGTCAGGGTGCTTGGAAATCATCCTGAAACAGGAGAACCGGTGACTGTAAGAATGGGCAGGTTCGGTCCTGTTGCACAGATCGGGAATGCAGAAAATGGCAACAAACCCCGATTTGCCAGCCTTGCCAGGAACCAGCTTCTTGAAACTATTACGCTTGAGGAAGCGCTTGACCTTTTCAGGTTACCACGTTCACTTGGTTTGCATGAGAATGACGAAATAGTAGTCGGAACTGGCAGGTTTGGACCCTATGTAAGATACAGGAACCGGTTTTACTCTCTGAAAAAGGGGACGGATGATCCCTATTCACTTACTCTTGAGAGGGCTCTCGTGATTATCACCGAAAAGGCCGAAAGTGAAAAGAAAAAGGTAATGAAGGATTTCGGCGACATTCAAATACTGAATGGAAGGTACGGTCCATACCTTGTTAATGACAAGAAAAACTACCGGCTCCCTAAAGGCACTGATGTTGAGAAGCTTACAAAGGAGGATTGCATAAATATCATTGAAAAGAGTAAAAAACCAAGAAAAAGTATTTAACCTCATTATGACAAATCTTAATGATTATTTCGATCCTGTAAGTATAGAAAGTCCTGACTATAACTGTCTGGCAAGCCAGGCAGGCTTCCCCCATAACATTTCCATTCACACAGAGAATTCCCCGCTCAAAAACCTCGATAAATATAAAATCGCAATTTTAGGTGTGCCGGATGGACGTAACTCACATAACATCGGTACACATAAAGGTCCGGATGCTATCAGGGGACAGCTGTACAGGCTTGCAAAAATACCAGGGAAATCCAGAATTATAGATCTCGGCAATATGAAGCGCGGTACTACTTTCAATGATACCATCGCCGGACTTACCGATATTATTGCTTTTCTTGTCAGTGAAAATATTTTCCCGGTCGTTGTTGGCGGAAGCAGCGCACTTACACTCTCATTTGACCGGGCATTTTCAGAAATCAGGGAGAGATATACATTAATTACCGTCGATCCGAGAATCGACTACAGTAATGAGAAAAGAGAACCGGATTCATTCAACTTTCTCAATAGTTTAGTCCATAACCACAAGAGCACATTCGATCATTATATCAATGTAGGGTATCAGACCTATCTGAATGACCATCAGGTGTTGAATCGTTTTCTGAAGCGCGGTTCAGAGCTTGTCAGAATCGGGGATGTAAGGAAGGCAATTTATCTCACTGAACCTCTTTTCAGGGATTCTGATATTGCAGTATTCGATATATCTGCAGTACGACAGTCTGATGCTCCCGGTACGATTAATCCTTCGCCCAACGGATTCTATGGTGAAGAGATCTGCCTTCTGGCAAGATATGCTGGGATTTCTGATAACCTGAAATTATTCGGAATGTTTGAAGTAAATCCCGAACTCGATATACGGTCTCAGACTTCAGGCCTTGCAGCACAGATATTATGGTTTTTCCTTGAAGGATTCTCGCAGAAACAGTTTGAAACTCCTGTCCTGGGCGACAGCAATTCCGGAAGGTTTGTCAGATATCATGTAAAGGTTACCGACCTGACCGACGACCTCATATTTGTCAAAAGCAGTCTTACTGACAGATGGTGGATGGAATTTCCTGCAGGAGAAGGGAAGAAAATCTATATTGCCTGCTCATATGAAGATTACATGAAGGCGAACCGGAATGAAGTTCCCGAAAGATGGCTTCATGGAGCCGAAAGGCTTAAATCCTGATCCTGCAACTTGATTTTTTCTGCTTTTTTCCGCTTTTTCTGTTACTAAATTTCTGAATCAGATTTCCATCTGTTTAAAATATAATCATCAAAAGATCAATTTTTCAGTCCTAAAAGAATAACAAAGTCCGTTTCTTTACGTTTAAAAGTATATTTTTAGAGCAGTATAATTTTTGATTAATTTTATCGGTTCAAAAATGATGTATCTTGTCGGTTAATTGTTGAAATGAAAAAAGCAGCTGTCACATTCCTTTTATTAGTTTCCACAGTTCTGATAGCCATCCCGGGATTTTCTCAACAGGATCCTCTGACAAGTCAGTATATGTTTAATACTTTGACTTTCAATCCCGGAATTGCAGGAACGTCGGGTATGATATGTGCTACTGCTCTCAACAGGCAGCAATGGATCGGCTTTAAAGGAGCGCCTTCAACAACGGTTTTCAATTTCAGTGCACCTGTTTCACTGTTTAAGATAAAGAGCGGTGTCGGCCTTCTTGTGGAAAGCGACAACATTGGATTTGATAAAGATATTAACCTGTCAGCCGTTTATTCATATCTGATGGAAATCGGACAGGGAACTCTGGGTATAGGGATCAGCCTTGGAATGCTAAACAAAACACTCAACCCTGAATGGCAGATACCTACCGGAGATGGCTTTACTCCTCCCGATCAGGATCCACTTATCCCAGGGACAAAAGAGAGTTTTGTTGCATTCGATGCAGGATTCGGTCTATATTACAGAGCCGACAGATATTATGCATCAATTTCAGCTACTCATCTGACGCAGCCTAAGATCAGGTTTACCAAGGGACTCCCGTATATCAGCAGACACTATTACCTGACTGCCGGATATACGGTTCAGCTGCCCAATCCTTCATTCGAATTGATGCCATCGGTGTTTGCATTCAGCGACGGTAAAGCAGCACAATTTACAGTAACTTCTCTGCTCCGATACAATAAAAAAGTATGGGGTGGCGTTTCTTACAGAGCCGGTGACGCACTTATCGGCCAGGTAGGCCTGGAACTTTATAATGGAATACGAATAGGTTATGCATATGATTTCCCAATGTCGGATATCAGAAAAAACACAAGCGGCTCACATGAGTTTATGGTTAACTATTGTTTTGACCTGAGCCTGGGCAGAAGCTCCATGAAATACAAAAGCATCAGGTTTTTATAATAAGAAATGAAAAAATTACTTACTTGCAACTCAAAAATTTTTAAGATTATGAAAAGGATAATCCTATCTCCTCTGATATTAATAATCTTGTTAGGCGGGTGTGGCACATCAAACACCGGTGAACTTACCGGTGTCCTGGGAAGAAAAAAATTCTTCGAACCCGAGCCAATGGAAATGGCATTTATTCCGGCAGGCAATTTCATGATGGGGCCAAGTGATCAGGATGCTGTGTTCGCGCAGAACGCCCTTTCCAAATCTGTTACTGTCGAAGCATTCTGGATGGATCAGACTGAAATGACAAATAATAAATACCGCCAGTTCGTTTACTGGGTCCGCGATTCTATTCTCAGGACAAGGCTGGGTGAGGCTGGTGTTCCCGACAGGGAGTATTTTGTTACTGACAGAGATGGAAATGTCGTTGAACCAAATGTCATCAACTGGGACGAGGAAATTGATCCTGAAGAGGAAACAACTGCTGCAGTAATTGAGGAAATGTATTATCCTCCTGAAGAAAGATTCGCTGGTAAAAAACAGTTTGATGTACGCAAATACAACTATTCATATTACTGGGTGGATTACCAGCAGGCTGCAAAGGCAAGGTATATCTACGATTACCAGAACAATACAGGAAAATATGAGGGTCAGGTGACAAATCTCGACGGAACACGCACCGAAGTTAAAGACCGTTCATCATACATCAGACATAATATTATTAATATTTATCCTGATACTCTCTGCTGGATAAGGGACTTCACGTATTCATTCAACGATCCGCAGTCATCACTCTATTTCTGGCATCCTTCATTCGATGATTATCCTGTTGTCGGTATTTCATGGGTCCAGGCGAATGCCTTCAGCATCTGGAGAACTGAATTCATGAATAATGAACTCAGAAAGAACGGGATTCCCGAGGTGATGCAGTACAGGCTGCCGCTTGAAACTGAATGGGAATATGCCGCCAGGGGAGGCCTTGACCTTTCAATGTACCCATGGGGAGGACCTTACACACGTAACTACCAGGGATGCTTCCTCGCCAACTTCAAACCTTTACGCGGTAACTATATCGACGATGGCAACACCTATTGCGGCAAAGTCGGATCATATGAACCCAATGAGTACGGACTATATGATATGTCAGGCAACGTTTCAGAATGGACCCTCAGCGCATATCATCAGTCAGGTTACATCTTCCAGCACGATCTCAATCCCAACTATCAGTACGATGCAACGCCGCAGGATCCACCGGTGATGAAACGTAAAGTTATCCGCGGTGGTTCATGGAAGGACATAGCATACTTCCTGCAGACAAGCACCAGGGATTATGAATACCAGGATTCAACAAAATCTTACGTCGGATTCCGTAATGTAAGATCCTATATCGGTGCAGAACTATAATTGAAATAACAACCCAAAAATAATCAGGTATATGAGCTTAGCAGAATTAGTACAAAGTAGCGGATGGAAGAATTTTATGGCCAAACTTTATGGTATTGGTGCTTCTATCGTTATTATTGGTGCATTGTTTAAGATACAGCACTATCCTTTGGCAGGTCTTATGCTTTCAATCGGTCTTTGTACCGAATCTGTCATTTTCTTTTTCTCGGCCTTTGAACCCCTGCATGAGGAGGTTGACTGGTCGCTTGTTTACCCCGAGCTGGCAGGAATTCCTGAAGAGGGGGCAGAATTCACCTCAGGCGGGAGATATCGTGGTAGTATCGGAGGCGGAGGCGGTGCCGGTTCAGCAGCTCTGGCAAAATTTGATGAGATGCTCGAAAAAGCAGAAATCACACCCGACCTGTTCCAGAAGCTGGGCGTTGGTATGAAAAAGCTGGGAGAATCAACCGCAAACATTAATGCAATGGGCGATATAACAGCTGCTTCAGCAAAATATATGAGCACTATTAATGTTGCAAATGAGTCTCTCAATAAGTTATCCGATTCATACCAGAATACAACCAGGCTAATCAACGAAACGGGATCTACATACCGTAATATGGCTGACTCATTCTCAGTAATTGAAGTGGGTGGGAAATCATACCAGCAGCAACTGGAAGTACTTAACAAAAACCTCGCTGCTCTCAATGCTGTCTACGAACTTCAGAAAAAAGGTGCAGATGACCACGTGAAAGAATCCGAAGTGTTGTTTAAAGGAATTCAGAATCTGGTAAAAGACCTTTCTGAATCGGCAGTTGATACGAAAAAGTATCGTGAACAGATCACCAGGCTCAGCGATAATCTTACAGCATTGAACAACGTTTATGGCAATATGCTTGCTGCAATGAATGTGAAATAATATTGCATTTGACCTACCCAAATTAAACTAACACTAAAATGGCTCACGAAAGGCTATCCCCACGGCAAAAAATGATCGGTATGATGTACCTGATACTTACCGCCATGCTTGCTCTCAACGTATCAAAGGAAGCCGTGGAAGCATTCAAGAAGGTTGATAAGAGTCTTACTCTTACCATCTCAAATTACCAATTAAAGAATGACCTTATCTACAAAGAATTTGACAGGGCCGCTGCAGAAAATCCCACAAAGGCGGGGAAGTTTAAAACATCTGCATACGAGGTGAAACAAAGAGCTGACGAAGCTTACAATTTCATCCAGGACCTTAAGATAGAAATCATCTCGAAAGCAGAAAGAGACCCGTCTCTTTCAATCAAGGGAAGAGAGGTTATAATAGAGGAAGTTAAGAGGATTGACGATACCAATGTCCCGTCCGAGATACTTATTGGCGCCAGCGAGAACGGAAAAGCAAATGCCCTTAAAGCTGTCATTGATGAATATCGTGAGTTCCTGATTGGTGTACTCGAAGGGAAGAATCCTACTGCCGAGAATGCACTGAAGACAAGTCTCAATACTGACAACGGAAGGGATCCCGACGGGCAGCCGTCGAGATGGGAGAATCTGACCTTCCAGACATTACCTCTTGTGGCAGTGGTCACTATCCTTTCAAAAATGCAGGTTGACGTCCGGAACGCCGAAACTGAGGTACTTAATAATCTCTATGCACAGATAGACGCAGCCTCGTTCAAATTTAACAAGATCGAAGCCATTGTGATGCCCGACGCAAATTATATTCCGCTGGGCAGTACATATAACGCGAAGGTAGTCCTCTCAGCAACCGATACAACCCTGTACCCTACAATTACTTTAAATGGCGGTCAGGTCCTTGATGTTGACGAGAGCGGTAAAGGCATTTATAGCGTCCGGCCTGGTTCCACCGGTACAAAGACATGGGGCGGCGTCGTATCTCTTAAAGCACCCGATGGTTCTACGAGAACATACGATTTCCATTCGTCCTACTCTGTCGGTGAGGCAAATGTAGTTGTGTCGCCTACAGCTATGAATGTGATGTACCTGGGGATCCCAAATCCTATTGATGTATCTGTTCCGGGCATAGGCTCCGACAAGATAAGGATAAGAGTCGTAAACGGTACATTCACCACAGGAAAGGTTAAGAACTCAAAAGGTGAAAATTTCAGGGGCAACTGGGCAGTAAAACCCAGCCAGGCAGGACAGAATGTACAGATATATGTAACTGCTGATGCCGGAAGCGGTGCCAAACCAGCCCAGTATGGTCCAATCGATTTCAGGGTCAAGCCGCTGCCAAAACCCGAAGCCCGGTTTGCAGGCGTCAGCGGCGGGAAAATAACGAAGAATGTTGCACTTGCCCAGAAAGGTGTTTTTGCTGTAATGCCCGATTTTGACTTTGACCTTCAGTACGATGTCGTCAGCTTTTCGATTCTCTATTCCGACAGGCTGGGTGATTTTGAGAAAGCAAGCACAAGCGGCAGCCTGACCGCAGATCAGAGAGATATAATAAACAGACTTACGATGGGAAAATACTTAACTATAAAGGATATCAAGGCCAAGGGTCCGGACGGAAGGATCAACGACCTTGCTCCGATAATATTACAGATTAATTAGTGTTATTTAATTATATCACCATGAACAGAAAATTTCTTTGGGGAGTTATTCTTTTAGCAATTGCAGGAACTGCAAGTGCCCAGTCGTTCGGCGATATTTACCAGAAATCCATACCTGATGCAAGGAAAATCAATTATCCGTATCTCAGGGAAGCTGACGTTATCTGGTCTAAGAGATATTATCGTCTGGTTGATCTCAGGGAAAAGATGAATCAGCCGCTATACTATCCAACCACGCCTACACTGGATGGGAGGAGGAGTTTTATCACCATCCTGCTCGAGGAGATACAGGCCGGGCGGCTGAAGGCTTATGACCCCCTTATTGAAAATAAGCCGACGACATACGAGGAAATTGAATCAACTATGGGAGCTACAGAAAGGACTCAGTCGTTCCAGATCGATGCTGCAGGTAATACCAGAGATACAGTAATACGTGAGGAGGCAAGTCCTCAGGACGTCAAACAGCTGCTTCTTTACGAAGAGTGGTTCTTTGATAAGAAGCTTTCAAAGCTTGATGTCAGGATAATTGCAGTTATGCCCATCTGGATGGGTATTGACAGGGACCTTCAGAGACCTCTCAGGAAACCCTTGTTCTGGATCAGGTTTGATGAGGTAAGGGATGTCCTGGCAAAAAACGAAGCATTCGTGGCAAATAACGATGCACAGCGAATCTCATTCGACGACCTGTTCGCACAGAGAAAGTTCGGAAGCATTATTTATGGCGAATCGAACGTCTTCAACGACAGGATGGTTCAGAATTACCAAGTCGGTAAAGCTGCCCTTTTTGAATCTGAAAAAATCAAACAGGAGCTGTTCAGCCAGGAACATGATTTCTGGGAATATTAGTAAATACTGCCATAAAAAAGAGGTTGCGGATGCAACCTCTTTTTTTTTGCCGGCCCGGGAATATTGTTCTAAGTCCTTATCACAGGTACTTTTCCTTTGTCTCCTTCTTAACGTCCTCAAGGAAATTCTTTATATTCTGCTCCTCCTCCTTCTTTACTATAAGCAGGACATCGTCTGCCTCAACAACAATATAATCCTTCAATCCCTGGATTACAGCCACCTTCTGTGGCGAGATATTGAAAATATTACCCCTGTTATCGTATGAGAAAATATTGCCCTGAATGATTGAATTGCCCTTTTTATCGAACGACGAATGTTCATAAAGCGAGCTCCATGTTCCCAGGTCCGTCCAGCCGATATCAGTGCACATCACGTAAACATTTTCTGCTTTTTCCATTATACCATAGTCGATTGAAATGCTTCTGCACACCGTATACGTCTTTCCTATGAAGCTCTTTTCCTGCTTTGTGCCGAACAGCTTCTTTCCTTCATCGAATACGGTAAACATATCAGGGAGATACTTCTCAAAAGCCGATAATATCGATTCAATATTCCAGATGAAGATACCTGAATTCCAATAAAAGTCTCCGCTCTGAATGAAGATTTTAGCCAGATCGATATCAGGCTTTTCAGTGAATGTTTTGACTTTAAGGAGATTTTCAAAGCCTTTAACCGGTTTCTTACGGTCTGCCTGAATATATCCGTAACCTGTCTCAGGTTTGTCGGGCTTTATCCCGAGTGTGATGAGGGCATTGTTTCCATTTGCAAAATCCATACACTCCTGTATCACCTTGCAGAACTTGTCCTCTTTTAATATCAGGTGATCAGCGGGAGTAACGGCAATGACTGCCTCAGGATCTTCCTTAAGTATCCTGAATGTTCCGTATGCAAGACATGGCGCAGTATTACGGCGGAAT
The DNA here is from genome assembly GCA_015712185.1 of Bacteroidales bacterium. Classification (GTDB taxonomy): domain Bacteria; phylum Bacteroidota; class Bacteroidia; order Bacteroidales; family VadinHA17; genus LD21. The sequence goes on along the minus strand of JADDYF010000105.1, from coordinate 6,178 downwards.
GGTTCAGCAAGAACATTTGAAGGATCTATGTCGAGCTGCTCAACAACAAGGTCCTTATGTTCAGCGCTTGTGACAACAAAGATATTTTCTTTCGGACATGCCGATTTAAAACGCCTGAACGTCTGCTGGATCAGCGTTTCACCTGTTCCAAGAATATCGAGAAACTGTTTAGGTTTTTTCCGCCGGCTCAGCGGCCAGAAACGGCTGCCCACCCCTCCTGCCATTATAATTACATACCTGCCATTCATAATTAAATTATTAATACTTAAAGATTTCTGCAAATATATAATTAATTAACCCAAGTTGCGGGTTAATTATACATTGCCAATTTAAAATAACACGAAAGTATTTATATGGTAATATTTTGTAAATTTATCTTCTGTTAATTATACCCCGATGTTAAGATTTCTCAGTCAGTTCGGACGCTACGTGCTTCTGCTTAAGAAGGTTTTTTCAAAGCCCGAAAAGCCTTCGATTTATTACAGGCAGACGATGCAGGAGATGATCTACCTCGGTTTCAATTCAATCGGGATCATTACCATCATTTCCTTCTTTATGGGAGCCGTAATCACCCTGCAGACTGCCTATAATACTGAAAATCCGATCTACCCGACATACCTCATCGGACTGGGCTGCCGCGATTCAATCATCCTCGAGTTTTCATCCACCATTTCAGCGTTGATCCTTGCAGGTAAGGTCGGTTCAAACATTGCATCAGAAATAGGAACAATGCGGATTACAGAACAGATAGATGCACTTGAGATGATGGGCGTCAACTCCGCATCCTACCTGATTCTTCCGAAAATAATCGCAACTCTCCTGTTTAATCCTGTCCTTACCATTATCAGTATTTTTGTCGGGATCATCGGAGGATGGATAGCAGGAGTGACTGCCGGTGTAATAACGTCGGAAGATTTCATTTACGGAATACAATATGCCTTCATTCCATATTATATAACTTATTCATTAATAAAAACATTGTTTTTTGCCTTCATAATAACCAGTGTCTCGGCATTCCAGGGTTATTATGTTGAGGGCGGCTCGCTCGAGGTCGGCCGCGCCAGCACAAAAGCTGTGGTGTTCAGCAGCCTGCTTATCCTGCTGTTTAATGTAATTCTTACCCAATTGCTACTGTCATGATAAGGGTTAAAAATGTCGATAAATCATTCAACGGGACCCAGGTCCTGACTGATATATCGGTAGAATTCGAACCGGGTAAGACAAACCTGATCATCGGTAGAAGCGGCTCCGGAAAAACAGTCCTGCTAAAGGCAATTATGGGCCTCCATGATGTTGACAGCGGCGAGATATGGTTTGAGGATAAATTGTTCAACAAACTCGATTTTACAGGGAAGAAGGAAATACGCAAGGAAATGGGCGTGCTTTTTCAGGCAAGCGCCCTTTTCGATTCGCTGACTGTTGAACAGAATGTCAGGTTTCCGCTCGACATGTTTACCGATAAAAGCCCCGAAGAAAAAACCGAGAGAGTCAATTTCTGCCTTAACAGGGTGAATATTATAAACGTTAATCATTTATATCCTGCCGAGCTATCAGGCGGCATGAAAAAAAGAGTTGCCATCGCCAGGGCTATATCGCTGAATCCGAAGTATCTGTTCTGTGACGAACCAAATTCGGGCCTCGATCCCCTTTCAGCAATCCTGATCGACGAGCTGATAAAAGAGCTGACAAAGGAGTTTTCCATGACAACAATTGTAAATACACACGATATGAACTCAGTGATGGAAAACGGGGAAAAAATCATATTCCTCAGCGATGGCGTGAAATGCTGGGAAGGCACCAAGGATGAAATCCTTCACTCCGACTGCGATATTTTAAATGATTTTGTATTTGCCAACGCCCTGGCAAAGAAGCTGAGATTAGAAGAAGAATAATATATCTATTCCTTTTTTATCTCCTCGTAATCAATATATTCACCAATCTCCCTGGGAACGCCCTTTTTGGATCTTGTATTTTTGTTTTCCTGGCCATCTCTTTGCTCTGATTCACCCATGCCGGCAAAATACCTTACAAATGACCGGACAAGCAGGAAAATTATCAGCCCTATTAAAATTGCCCTAATCAGGATAGTCATAATCAGTCAGATAAGTTATTGAACCAGTATCATTGGCTTATCCATCCCCTTCCTTGAAGTCTTACCGAAGACCAGGTTTATCCCAAAACTCGCATGGATTGTATTCCAGTTCGAAGGAAGGGATAATGTTCTGTACGGAGGCGGATCATCCCCCTCCTTTATTGTAAGTTTCTCCCATGTCACAGGTATCTTGTCTACAATTGCATACAGCTGAAATACGCCAGCCCTCACGCTGAATCCGGCGCCGAAATTGTTATAGCTGTGATTTGATGTATTATAGGCAGCGCTGAATGACAGGACATTGCCCAGATTGATGTTTGCCGATAAAGTAAGAGCCTCCCTTAATTTGCTGTCAACCACTCTTGTATATGATAACACTCCTACCGACAGGAAATTGGTCAGGTTATAGCTTGCCCCGAATGAGAAACCCCATGGAAGCCTGGTTGTGAATGGTATTTTAGTATCATTCACTATAATTGAGTTCATAAGGGAATCAGCAAATTCCTTTGCGAGTGAATCAAAAGTCATCGTTCCGTCATGAACGTCAAGCAGATTCATCCCGCTGTAGGTGAACTGACTCTCTGCCTCCAGTGTGGAGATGTCAGACTTCCATTTTATGTAGCCAAGATCAGTAACTGCAGCGGAAATCATCAGGTTCCGTGTTACATTATATGCCACGCCCAGGTCTATTCCTGCTCCGATATTGCTTCTGCCGTAAAGATATCTTGTAGTACCTCTGAAATTGTCAAACCTTGTGCTGTCAAAAATTATGTCCTCGGGATGATGTTCCACATCAATGGGTATGGTCACCGGACCACTTATATTCAGCATCAGGTCTGCATCGAGAGAACTTGTATAGTCGCTGTTGACACTCCACAGAAGATTTTTAGTATTAAGCGAAGCTGAGGCCACACCCATCAGAAGCTTTCCCTTTACTCCAACACTCAACTTATTGAAGAATCTTCTGGAAACTCCAAAACCAAATTCCTGGTATCCGGTGACATCTGCCTTAAGCGCTGAGAGATCAAACTGCTGTCCCACCAGCTGTACCGGTTCGGTAAATGCGATATCAAATAAATCACCCGGCAGTGTGAAGTTATTATCAGTCCGCAAATTATAATCAACGAAGAAATAAAGGTTCTCACCTGCAGAAAATCCTAATCCGAACAGCTGAACCTGGGCATCCGGATCAAGATAATTTAATTCGCGGATGTTTTTCAGAAAATCGTCGATATCAAAATCACTTCGCAGGAAGGAGATCACTGAATCGCCTGATTGCCTGTTTATAAAAACATCAGAGAAATTCAAAAAGTTGTTATTCACATTTACATTGATACCTGTCAGTCCCGGTAAACCGAGGTAGAATGAATTCGACTGGGGTAATGCCGGGTTAAGAAGGTGATTCTGAGGCAGGTTCATGTAATACATTATCTGGCTGTTTTGTGATGCTGCATCCGATAACATCACCATGAACAACAATATTGCTGAGAATCTGCTGGCTTTCATCTTTTCTATTTAATTATTTCCGGTATTCAGATTATAATTGTACAGGAAGCTGTCAGTACCTCCGACTATAAGGTTCCATCCTCCCTTTTCTGATAATTTCCCGATAGAGAACATCGAGGCTCCCTTTAAAGGAAATCCCGCCATCGTTCTGCCATATCTATCAATAAGGTAAATTAGCTTTTTATTTATATCAAAAACGCCAATCTTTCTGTCGGCTGACGAAAAAATAAAATTAATCGGGCCGCCCAGCCTTTCGGAATCAAATTCCCGGGTAAACATTTCAGACCTGTTGTGATCATAAAGATACAATATCCCTTTGTCAATAAAAATATATTCCATAAAACCGTCCCCGTTGATGTCAAAAATATCGAATGAGTGATCGGATGTAAAATTGCGTAAATTATATTTCTTCACGCTTCCGTCGAAATATATGTGTTGTATTGTTCCGTCAGGCGCAGTGAAGACAACAGTGGGCTCCGAACCAGGGGTCAGCCTCATAGCTGATCCGCCTGCCCTGGTAACCGGTTCTTTCAGGTCCAGCCTTTTGTTCCCAGCCCTGTCGATAAAATATACCGATGTCTCATCTGAAACAACAAGGTAGTCTTTCCCCGACACCCTGAACCAGCATATCTCTGTCCTCACAGTACCAACAGTTCTGAACGGCTTCCATCCTTTCACAACATTCCCGCTCCTGTCATATGCGTAAATCATCTTGTCTTCACCGGCAATAAAGATCCTGTAATTCCTGTTATTGTCATAATCGAAAAGAGCAAGCGGATTCGTTGCAGGCGACCTCAGCTTTACCGGATACCTTTCAACATAATTGCCGTTCCTGTCGAGCAAATGTATATAGTTCCTGCCTGAAAAGAGAAGCTGATATTTCCCGTTCCTGAAATAATCGATCATGAAAATTGTGCTGCCGATCCTCTCCCTGAGCGGCACCTTCCACAAAACCCGTCCTGCAGTGTTGATCAGATATGCATTATTGTTCAGATCCTGGATAAAGATCTCCCTGGCACCTGTGATGTGATTTGTAAAGAAGAATGGCTTTATTGCAGCGGTGGTATCGAGCAGGGTTTCCCATTCTGTTTCTGATTCTTCCCTTGCCTCTTCCTTGAACTGTATTGATAAGCTATTATATATCATTTTGTTACTAGGAGTGAACTGATAACCTATTGCCTGAATCTTGCTGAGTGAGTTCTTGTTAAGCCTCATGCTGCTGATTATATTCTCATTCAGGTATCCGGCGAGGTAATCCGTAACCATCGACGGGATGCAATAGAAGAAATAGCCCGAGATACTCGGCAGGGTTCCTTCAAAATCGCGGAAGGTAAGGTCGTTCGCCAGGGTCTTGTTAAGAAGATTATCATATAAAAATCTTGATACAACGCTGTAAGAACTTCCTGTAACAAGGAAATTATCGTGAAACGCGAAATATGAATCATCAAAGTCAGGAGCGAAGCCCGGCAAAATAGTTCTGATCAGGCCTTTGAAGGGAGTAAAATAAACCGGAATTTTTACCTGATCATCCGGCTGAAAAAAGTAAACATTAACCTCATTCCCCGCTTTGCTGTACTCGTCAAGAAAAATCTTTTCGGCGAAGACCGGGTTATTAAGTTCATAAATAATCAGGCTGTTCCCTGTCACCGGCCTGCCCCTTATATCGACAATGGCTTTTGTGACCTCCTCACCTATATATTTATAGAGCTTCCGCGCCAGTTCAGCAGCTTCGGGTGATATATTATTCCCTGATGTTCTGATGGATTTTATCGCATGAACCAGAACCGATTCAAAGAGCACTGTTGATGACGGGAGTACTTTATAAGTATGAAGAAGTCCGGGTGTGCCGGATTTGTACTTATACAGGGCTTCCGTTGAATCAACACTCTCGGTATAGCCGCTCAGAACAACTCCGCCGTCATTCAGGTAGATATCGCCTCCTGCACACTCTGCAAGCCTTGCGCTCCTGTCTGCCAGGTCTGACTGATCATTTCTGAATATTGTTTTCAGGATCCCTTTTAAATTGGAAAATATAATAAAGACCTTATCTTCATTCTTCCCTGATGCGAGAAGAATCCTCGAAAAACCAGGCAGATCCCTTACATCATTTCCCTGTTTTGTCTGTAAAACCGATTTCTTAAGCACATCTCCCGAGGTACTGCAGACCAGCAACCCGGATATGACTGAGATATAGACAGTATCCTTCCTCACCGTACCGTCTGTAAACGGTACTTTAAGAATTTTTGTCTCAAGAATGGTTCCTTCATACACCGGTTTTATACCCGAGACTCTTAAGATTTCTTTAAGATGCCTGAATCTTCCTTCAGATGAAACAGCTGCAGCCAGCATACCATGCAGCCTGCCTGTTTCGGATAAATGGAAAGATATTACCGAAGGATTTCCGGTCATCGCTTTATTGAATGCAGCTTTATTAAACTGATCCGCCAGATATTTGACCTTCCTGGTGAAATTACCAAACTCGCTGATCCTTTCCGCTTCACCCATTATCCCTTTTCCGGTAGTAAGTGAATTAAAGAAACTCTGGAGGTCAACTGTTTCAATAATAATTGAAGCATCGGG
>JADDYF010000070.1 GCA_015712185.1 Bacteroidales bacterium | reverse complement strand
GGAATGCTGAAGAACGAAACAGGCAGAAAGCAACTGACCTGATCACTGCCAGAACTCTCGGCCTTGGATATCTTGAAGAATTTAAACTCGGGGAAGCCGAAGCAGAATTCCTTAAGTTTATTCACCTGGCGCCCAAAGAAAAGCTTGGATATGCCAACCTTGGTCTGACATACCTGAGAATGGGAAATTATCCCGAGGCAAAGAAGCAGCTTTTCAGGGCAATAAAAATTGATCCGCACGATCCCGATATAAGGCTTATACTTGCCACCGTTTATAAAATGAACGATGAACGCGATCTCGCGATATCCGAACTCAGGGAGGCACTTACATTCGCTCCCGGTCACATTAAGAATCTTTACGAGATCACCGAGTTGTATTCAGCCGTATCAGGTGAAGATGCCTCAGATCAAAGAAAGAAATACCTGACAGAACTTGTTGAAAATGCACCTGCAAACCTGGTCCCCCGCCTCAACCTCACTGAAATATTTATCAGGAATGCTGAATTTGACAGGGCTCTGGAACAGATGGAGATAATTAACAGCCAATTCCCCGAATTCCCGAAAGAAGCTGTTGAATATTATGATAAGACTCTGTCATTGCTCAGGGCAGGAGACAAGCAAAATGCCCTTATCCAGTTTACGATATTTCATAATTATCTGAAGGTGACTTCCCCGTATCAGGCTGGTATTATGGACCTTAAAGGGCCCGGAGGATCGCTTATCGGATTCCCTGTGATAACATTCGACCAGCAAACTTCACCTTCCGTTGTCAAAAATGTCTCTCTTCTTGATATTCTGAAGTTTACTGATGCAACCTCATCAGCAGGTCTCGATATTATACCCGTTACCGCAGAGGACGGGACCGGCGCAAACAGATACTCATCCCATGTTGAAGTGGCTGACTATGATGGCGATAGCGACGCTGATATTTACGCGGGAAGCTACGATCCGGTATCGGCATCATATAAGCATTACCTGTTCAACAACGAAATGGGCAAATTCAGGGATGTTGCTTCTGAGGCAGGAATCAGTCATTCCGGCAGGGAATCATCAGCTATCTTCGCTGATTATGACAACGACGGGTTCCTCGATCTGTTCGTCATGAAGGAAGGCGGCGATATATTATACAGGAATACAGGGAAAGGAACATTTGAAGATGTCACAGGAAAAGCAGGAGCGCTAAGCAGGGATGGCGGTATAATGTCGCTTTTCTTCGATATGGACCACGACGGTGATCTTGATCTGCTCGAAATACTGCCGGCATCAAACCTCTTTTTAAGGAATAATGGCGACGGCACATTTGCGGATAACACTGCAAAACTTGGAGCTCAGGCCGGAGGGTCACTCTGCCATGATGCTGCTTTCGGTGATTTTGATGATGACGAGGATATCGATTTCATAATTACAAATTCTGATTCGGGAATTGATTTATATTCCAACCAGCGGCAGGGAGTATTCAGAAAAATGACAGTAAGCAATGGTCCGGCAGATAAGAATGGAGCGAGCTTATTAGCGGTAGGCGACTATAACAATGACGGTTATCTCGATTTGTTTACTTCCTCCTCAGACGGCGTAGATCCCACGCTTTACAGGAACACTCTCAACAATACTTTTGAGAAGGAGAAGAGCAGCAATGAAATGTTCCTCCCTCTTGGAAATCTGAAAGCCTCAGATGCTGCATTCATTGATTTCAATAATGACGGATTCCTCGACCTTCTTATCACCGGCGAATCTGCAGAAAATGACGACCGCGCGGTATACCTGTTTTATAACGATGGCAAAGGAAAATTCACGGATGTATCTGGTCTGTTGCCTACCGGAGTGAAACCAGGCAAACAAATAGCAATATTCGACTATAACAACGACGGTGACCTTGATGCTCTGGTTGCCGGTGTGAATGGTGGTGTTACCCTCCTGAGGAATGACGGCGGCAACAACAACCATTTCATAACCATGAAGCTTGTCGGACTGAGAGCAGGCAGCGCCAAAAACAATCATTTCGGGATTGGCGTAAAAGTGGAGATCAGGGCCGGAGATCTTTACCAGACAATGGTGGTGACAGATCCCGACATCCATTTTGGAATCGGAAGCAGCAAAAGAGCTGACATAATAAGGATAAGATGGACAAACGGAGTCCCGCAGAACATTTTCCTGCCCGGATCCGACCAGGCGCTGATTGAAGAGCAGACACTGAAAGGATCATGTCCGTTTCTGTATACCTGGAACGGTGATGAATATGTATTTGTAAAGGATATACTCTGGAGAAGTGGTCTCGGTATGCCGACTGGCATAATGGGTGGTGCAACCGCCTACGCTTTTGCTGATGCTTCGGATGATTACCTTAAAATTCCCGGGGAGATGCTGAAAGCTGAAAACGGCAGGTATTCACTGCAGGTGATCTCAGAGCTCTGGGAAACGATTTACCTCGACAAGATTCAGCTGGTCGCCGCGGATCACCCAGGTTCAGTGGATCTCTTCGTACCGGAGCAGTTTTCCCCTCCTCCATTCCCCGGATTCAGAGTAATACAGGTAAGGAACAGGCAAATACCTCTTTCTGCCACAGATTCCGAAGGTAATAATGTCCTTCCTTTAATAGCTGAAAAGGACGACATCTATCTTTCGGATTTCAAACATGGAAAATACCAGGGAATTACAGCGATGCACGACCTCATAATTGATCCGGGAGAGCTCGATACCTCTGGCGCGCTGTTCCTATTCCTGAACGGATGGATATTTCCGACAGATGCAAGCATTAATGTGGCTATCTCCCAATCGGAACAGATCAGAGTATCTCCGCCTGTAATTCAGGTCATTAACAAAAAAGGTGAATGGGAAACTGCGGTTGAGAATCCTGGATTTCCAATGGGCAAGGATAAGACAGTTATTGCTGACCTGTCAGGAAAGATTACATCAGATGACCATCGGATCAGGATCAGGACAAATTTGGAAATATACTGGGATCAGGTATTCCTTTCGTCAGGAGAGTCAGACTCTTCCGTAGAGTATACTGTGATGGATCCTGTCAGCGCTGACCTTCACTACAGGGGTTTCTCAAGGCTTTACAGGAAAGGAGGCCGGTATGGCCCTCACTGGTTCGATTATTCCGTTGTTGAGAAAGGTCAGAAATGGAGAGACCTTACCGGAAACTATACACGCTATGGCGATGTGAAACCTCTTCTCACAGAACCTGACAACAAATATGTCATTTCAAATGCCGGTGATGAGGTCACTGTTGAATTCAATGCCCGGATGCTGCCGGTATTGCCTGATGGCTGGAAAAGAGATTTCTTCATACGCAGCGTAGGATGGGTAAAGGACGGTGATCTGAATACGGCATTCGGCAATACGGTGTTTCCCCTGCCGTTCCATGGTATGAAAAGCTATCCGCCCTCAGAAACCGATACCTATCCGGATGACCCCGGATTGCAGAAATACAACATGGAATACAATACAAGGGTTGTGACTGCAGAGGAGTACAAAAATGCTGTAAAAAGGAATTCAGACATAGCGATTAAATGACAATTAAAATATTTAATACCCCCCATCCCGGCCTTCCCCCGGAGGGGAAGGTGGCAGATCATTTCCCCCCTGTGGGAAAAAAGAAAGGGGGTGAAAGAATCACTGTAATTATTCCATTGATCATTATAAGTATTTTCTTTTCAGTTTCTCTCCAATCATTTTCACAAAAAAAGATCATAAAATTTACTGACGTCACAAAACAATCTGGGATCGATTTCAAATATACCTTCG
>JADDYF010000045.1 GCA_015712185.1 Bacteroidales bacterium | reverse complement strand
GGAATAAGCCAGAGAGGAACTAAAGAGGGGGAACTGAGAGTCATCCAGGCATACCGCGAATGCGATAGCTTTGAAGTATAAAAACCTGTTGAAGAGGCTGTAAAATCAGCCTCTTTTTATTTATTTTTACCTCACTTTTCTGAATCACATATACTCACCCCTTTGTGTTGGGGGTGAGTACATGATGATAGAGGGAGTGAACCAAAGAGCAAGGCATTAAACTCTAAAACTTCATGAATAAGTATATCTATTTACTATCATTTCTACTACCGCTCCTGTCCTATTCTCAGGTTACAACCAATCCCTACTTGCGTATTCCCATTATTGATCTCGACGGGGAAACCTTCCGGCAGGTTGTTGTCGACAGAGAAGACGGACAGTACCTCGGTCACCCGACAACAGTACTGCTTGAAGATAGCAGCACTATACTCACTGTATATCCTAAAGGTCATGGTCGCGGTGCTATAGTCTATAAGAAAAGTACTGACGGAGGAAAGACCTGGAGCAACCGTTTGCCTGTTCCCGAAAGCTGGGAGACCTCGAAGGAGGTTCCTACAATCCACAGGGTTGTTGATGCAGATGGAAGGAAAAGACTTATAGTGTTTTCGGGTCTCTATCCGACCAGAATGGCACGTTCAGACGATGATGGCAAAACCTGGAGCGAACTTGAAGCAGCCGGCAGCTGGGGCGGAGTGGTTGTGATGAGTTCTTTAATAGAATTAAGGACAGGCAGAGGTCATTACATGGCCATGTTCCACGACGATATGCGGTTTATAACCGAAGACGGCCTGCTGAAATATGCCGAGGACAGGAAAACAAACAAACAGATACTGTTCACACTTTATAAGACTTTTTCGTATGACGGCGGATTAACATGGTCAGCACCTGAAGTCATACTGAGCAGGAGAGATATTAACCTGTGCGAACCGGGAATAATAAGATCACCGAACGGGAAACAACTTGCTGTGCTGTTAAGAGAAAACAGCAGAAGAGCTAGCTCACAGATAATCTTTTCAGGCGATGAAGGTAAGACATGGAGCGATCCAAAGGCTTTACCGAATGAGCTTACAGGTGACAGGCATGTGCTTAAATATGCACCCGACGGACGTCTGCTTGTTGTTTTCAGGGACAGAAGCCCTTCAGATAACCAGCCCGGCCTTGAAAAAATTGCAAAGGAAAGAAATGAAGTTAATCTGAGCCTGGTGGCCGCTGAAACAGGACTGGGAAGTCCGACCGAGGGCGACTGGGCGGGTTGGGTCGGCACATGGAAAGATCTGGTCAAAGGGAAGAAGGGGCAATACAGGATAAGGTTCAAGGATAATATACACAGCTGGGATTGCTGCTATGCCGGTGTTGAACTCCTGCCCGACGGAACATTTGTCGTAACCACATACGGTCATTGGGAAAAAGACAAAGAGCCATACATAATCAGTATAAGGTTCAAAATGAAAGAGCTTGACGACAGGCTGAAGAAAATAAGGAAGCAGATCAATTAACATAACTCAAAATTTAAATTCAGATATCACTATGAAGAGAAATCACGGTTTATTTTGTTCCCTCATAATGATTTTAGGAATTATAAGTCTGGGATGCAGGGAAAACCCCAGACTTTTTGCCGGCGGATTCACAAAGGGTGATGAAAAAGGCATGTATGTATTTGAGTTCAGCAGGAACGGAACGCTTGAACTTATATCACAGTCAGATGTCGGACCCAGTCCGTCGTATTTTTGTTTTTCGGACAGGAACAGACTGATCTATGCGTTAAATGAGGTCATGGAATTCCGGGGAAATTTTGGAGGCGGACTTACAACATTACGATACGACATCAAAAACGGTCTGTTTGAAAAACTCAATGAGATGCTGATACCCTATGCTGGCCCGTGTTATATCTCAATGTCCCCTGACAGCGGCTACCTTTTTATTGCAAATTATCCCAACGGATCGGTTGTGGTTGTCAGGCTTGATGAGACAGGTGTCCCTGAGAGTATTACCGATACGATTTTATATGTAAAAGAGGAACCCGACAGGTCAAATGCCCATATGATAATAAGCGATCCGGCTGGAAAGAGAATCTACGTGACTGACCTTGGTCTTAACAGGATCATGATCTATAATTTTGATACTGAAAAGGGGAAGCTGCAGGAGATAGAAAACGGTTTGATACCCGTTCCGGCAGGATCGGGACCGCGTCATTTTACCTTTAATGAGGATGGTTCAAAACTTTACCTCATCAATGAGCATGGATCAACAATAATGGTATTTGATACCGATGAACAGGCAGGTCTGAAACTGCTTCAGACAGAGTCGACAAGAAATCCTGAATTCATCGAAAATAACTACTGTGCTGATATACATATCGGTAAAGACGGAAAATACCTTTACGGATCGAACAGGGGAGAAAATACAATTGTGGTTTACAAAATAGCTGAAGACGGTCTGTTGACCTTTGCAGGACGTGTATCATGCGGGGGTAACTGGCCAAGGAATTTTGTAATAGATCCAACCGGGAAATTTCTCCTTGTTGGAAACCAGAAATCGGATATGATTTCCGTTTTCAGGATAAATAAAAAAACTGGTCTGCCCGAAGGTCCTGTCGCCAGTGCTGAGATGAAGATGCCTGCTTGCCTGAAGTTCAGGAATTAGGGTTACCTTCTTCTGAGAAAATCGTCGGTGCTCTCAACCACGCAGTATGAGCGGAGTGTGCTCAGGGTTGAATAATGGACATCCTCCGATTTTATAATCCTGTCGCCGTATTTAAGATCCTTTGTGGCACAGGCATCATGAATCAGGATGCATTTATATCCCAGGTCGCCACCTGCCCTCACAGCTGCCTCAACACACATGTGGGTCTGCATACCGCAGATGACCAGGGTGTCGATCTCCCCCGACTTTAAGAATTCAGACAGACCTGTCCCTTTGAAGCAGTTCACTTCACTTTTGGAAACTATCTTTTCTCCTTCCAGCGGTTTAACTATATCGTTGATTTTTCCGCCTGGCTCAGAATCATGACGTACATGGACGACCAGCAGATTTTTTCCCCTGAACCTGTCAAGCAGCCTTGCTGCATTTCCCGCAGCTTTCTCGGGCTCTGCAAGAGCCGATCTCCCGCCGCGGAAATAAAAATCCTGGATATCAATAATCAGTAATGCCGATCTCCTTCCCTGCGCTGAAAGGTTCATTATCGTGAAAAAAACGATGACCGCCAAAAGAATATTCCTCTTCATATACTGGTGATTTGGATTCCGGAAATTACACAATTTCGAAATGCGTTTATTGTGTTTCCGTATTTTTATTGTAATATTAATAAACCTTTCTCAGAATCCTGACCGCATGAATCGTCAGCAGCAAATAACTGAATTACAGCGGAATAATAATGATATATGGGATATAATTATTATTGGTGGCGGTGCAACAGGCCTTGGAACCGCTTTTGATGCTGTTACTCGCGGTTATAAGACATTATTGCTGGAACAGGCGGATTTTTCAAGCGGGACCTCCTCAAGAAGCACAAAGCTTGTACATGGAGGAGTGCGTTACCTGGCGCAGGGTGATATCCTGCTTGTAACCGAAGCATTGCACGAAAGAGGGAGAATGCTGAGGAATGCACCTCATCTGACTGCAAACCGGGAATTTATAATACCTGCCTATACTTACCGGGATGTGTTTTTATATACTGCCGGGCTTAAGTTTTATGATCTTCTTTCGGGCAGGCTGAGCCTCGGGAAATCATATTTCATAAACCGTTCGAAGGCTATTGAACGTCTGCCGCAGTTAAAGCACGACGGGCTGAAGGGCGGGATTGTGTATCACGACGGGCAGTTTGACGATTCAAGGATGGCGCTTGATCTTGCACACACCTGTACAGAACTTGGCGGGATTGTTCTTAATTATTTCAGGGTATGCAGCCTTATGAAGGACGATAAAGGGCGGATAACAGGAGTCAGTTCAGTCGACGTTGAGACGGGATACAGTTTTGCCATGAAGGCAAAACTGGTAATAAATGCCACTGGTGTTTTTGCTGATGAGATCCACAGGATGGACAACCAGTTGTCGAAGCCTACAATCCGTCCCAGCCAGGGAGTGCATGTTGTTCTCGATAACTCATTTCTGGGAAGCAGTTCAGCATTGATGATACCGAAAACCGATGACGGAAGGGTGCTCTTTGCGATACCATGGTATGGAAAGGTTGTTGTAGGTACAACTGATACACCTCTCGATACAATTTCGATGGAACCGAAGGCGCTTGACGCAGAGATTGATTTTATTCTAAATACGGCCGGCAGATACCTGATAAGGAAACCATCGAGGGAGGATATCCTCTGTATCTTTGCAGGATTGCGGCCGCTGGCATCTGATCCGGATAATCCATTATCGACAAAGGAAGTATCACGCAGGCATAAAATAACGCTCTCCTCCTCGGGATTACTTTCAATTATCGGGGGGAAATGGACCTCGTACCGCCGGATGGCCGAGGAGACTATAAACAGAGGAATAAGGGCCGGGATACTTGAAAACAGGAAGTGTAACACTAAGAACTACAGGCTATGTTCGGAAGGTTCGGTTAAAAGGTCCAACCGGCTCAGAATATATGGCGATAAAGCGGCAGATATTGAAAGGATGATGGATGAACAGGCTGACTTCAGAGAACTGCTCGATCAGGAGCTGCCTTACACAAAAGCCGAAGTAGTGTGGATATGCAGAAACGAGATGCCGGTTACTCTTGCCGACATTCTGGCGAGGAGGACCAGGGCATTATTTCTTGATGTCAGGGCAAGCCTGAGAATTGCACCAGAGGTGGCAGCAATAATGGCAAAAGAACTTGACCGTGATCAGAAATGGGTGGGGGAGCAGATCAATGTATACAGCATTCTGGCAGAAAACTATCTTTAATATCCGGGATATTCTCTTATTAATTTTAAAAATATGAACAGGTACATTTTGGCTCTCGACCAGGGGACAACCAGTTCAAGGGCAATTATTTTCAACAGAAAAGGGCTGCCTGTGGCAATCGCACAAAAAGAATTCACACAATACTATCCCAAACCCGGACAGGTGGAACACGATCCGGCGGAGATCTGGTCCACCCAGGCTGGTGTTGCGGCTGAAGTTATAAGCAAAGCCGGCGCCGGAAGCACCGACATTGCTGCCATTGGTATAACCAATCAGCGCGAAACTACTGTTGTCTGGAACCGTAAGACCGGAAGGCCCGTTTATAATGCTATCGTCTGGCAGGACAGGCGGACAGCGGATTTCTGTGATAAACTGATAAAGGAAGGATACAGTCAGAAGATACTTGATAAAACAGGCCTGATAATTGATGCATATTTCTCAGCAACTAAAGTCAGATGGATCCTTGATAATGTCAGCGGTGCGCGTGAACAGGCAGAAAAAGGAGACCTGGCATTCGGCACAGTCGATTCATGGCTTATATGGAACCTGACAAAAGGAGAACTGCATATAACCGATGTTTCGAATGCATCAAGAACGATGCTTTTTAATATTCATACACTGAAATGGGATGAGGAATTGCTTGGTATTTTCAATATCCCGGAATCGGTGTTGCCTGAGGTCAGACCATCCAGCGAGGTCTATGGGAGAACATCAGTCCATTTTTCATCATCCGTTCCTATCGCAGGAATCGCCGGAGACCAGCAGGCTGCACTGTTCGGCCAGATGTGCATCGAACCGGGAATGGTAAAAAATACCTATGGAACCGGTTGTTTTATGATGATGAACATCGGTAGCAAACCTATTGAGTCGAAAAGCAGGCTTCTGACCACCGTCGCATGGCAGGTTGGGAAGGAGACTCATTATGCACTTGAGGGAAGTATCTTCATTGCCGGTGCGGTGGTACAGTGGCTGCGCGACGGACTAGGTATCATAAGACAATCGGGTGATATCGAAAAACTTGCCGCGCAAGCCGGGGACAGCGGCGGGGTTTATTTTGTTCCTGCGTTCGCCGGACTTGGGGCTCCGCACTGGAACCAGCATGCCCGAGGCACAATGGTAGGACTGACACGCGGCACATCGGCATCGCATATAGCACGTGCTGCACTCGACAGTATCGCATTCCAGACTTTTGAAGTACTTGTGGCAATGCAAAAAGACTCAGGTATTGAGATCCGAGAACTGAGAGTTGACGGGGGAGCAACTGTAAATAACCTCCTGATGCAGTTCCAGGCTGATCTTTTGCAGGCAAAAGTCGTAAGGCCAAAGATAACCGAGACAACTGCACTCGGGGCAGCATACCTGGCAGGACTTGCAGTGAAATACTGGAGCAGCATGGATGAGATCAGGAAACAATGGCAGCTTGACAGGGCATTCACTCCAAAGCTAAAACCGGAAGAGATCCGCCAGCTTGTCGGAGGCTGGCATCGGGCCGTCAAGGCCGCCAGATCATGGGCAGATGATAAGTAAAAACGGCTACCGGCATCCGGCATTCGCTACCTATATATGACCAATTACCAATAATCATAACCAATAACCAATGAACCAATTTTTTGCAGAATTTTTCGGAACCGCAATGATCTGTTGTTTCGGAAGCGGTGTAGTCTCAAATGTCCTTCTCGCCAAAACAAAAGGATATAACAGCGGATGGATTGTTATCACCTTTGGGTGGGCAGTCGGAGTATTTACGGGAGTATTAATTGCAGCTGACGTGAGCGGAGCCCACCTGAATCCCGCAGTAACGCTAGCCATGGTGCTGGCAGGTAAATTCTCAGCGTCGTTGATGCCTCTGTACATAAGTGCACAGCTGCTGGGTGCAATGTTCGGTTCAGGGCTGGCCTGGCTTGCCTATAAAAAACACTTTGATGCCACTGATGACGCCAATTCAAAGCTTGCGGTATTCTGTACTATTCCCAATATCAGAAGCTACTGGTATAATCTTGTAACCGAAATCATAGGCACTTACATACTCGCGCTGGCAGTACTTTATATGGCGCAGCCTGAGGTAGGTCTTGGTGCACTGAATGCCCTGCCCGTGGCACTTGTTGTTCTGGGGATAGGTCTGTCACTGGGAGGCCCTACAGGATATGCCATCAATCCTGCACGCGACCTGGGCCCGCGGATAATGCATTTCATATTACCAATTCATAATAAGAGAGACAGCGACTGGAGCTACTCATGGGTGCCGATACTCGGACCAATGGTTGGAGCAGCGCTGGCAGCAGTTATGTTTGTAATGTTCGGAGGTCAATAACGACCGGTTGATGAGGCTTACAAGAGCTGAAATAATAAGGTATATCATTGCCGGGCTGTTCGTAATAGCCGCTATAACGATTGCATCGCTGACGGTAGGACGGGACATATATTACGGATCACGTGATGAAGGATTGCTTTCATTTGCAATAGATAATTTCTCGGGATACCTTTTCTTATTGTTCCTGCCGGTAGAAATAGCATTTGTCTATTACCTCACAGGCGATATTAATGT
>JADDYF010000014.1 GCA_015712185.1 Bacteroidales bacterium | reverse complement strand
GAATTATATTCACTCTTTTTTGGGGGCTGCTGATCTGTTCCGGAATGGTTACAGCTCAAAAGAAGAAAGAGGTTTCCAAAGAGCCCGGGAATCAGACCTCAGGAATTAGCTCTGCAACCTTTTCCGGCCTCTCTTTCAGAAGTATCGGACCTGCATGGTCATCAGGAAGGATTTCCGATTTTGCAGTCAATCCTCAGAACCACTCCGAGATCTATGTTGGTGTTTCCGCAGGAAATATATGGAAAACAACCAACAACGGTACAACCTGGACTCCGGTTTTTGACAATTACGGCGCATATGCGATCGGTTGTCTTAAGATGGACCCTGATAATCCGAATATCATATGGGCGGGCACAGGAGAGAACAACCATCAGCGCCAGCTCGGATATGGCGATGGTATTTACAAATCCGAAGACGGAGGAGCCAGCTGGAAGAATATGGGACTCAAAGATTCACGGCAGGTAGGTATGATAGAAATCGATCCGCGTAATTCAGATATTGTATATGTGGCCGCGGAAGGTTCCATCTGGGGACCGGGAGGTGAAAGGGGATTATACAAAACTGCTGACGGCGGAAAGACATGGAATAAGGTTCTCGATATCAGCGAAAACACAGGTGTAAATAATGTTGTGATGGATCCGCGGAATCCTGATGTACTGTATGTCACCTCGGAACAGAGAAGAAGACATGTTTATACAAAAATAGGTGGCGGACCGGAATCAGCAGTATATAAATCAAAAGATGCCGGGAAGACATGGGAAAAGATCATGAAGGGATTGCCATCCGGAGATATCGGGGGTATGGGAATTGCAATCTCGCCCGTCAATCCTGATGTTATCTACCTTATAATGGAAGCTGCGGGTGAATCCGGCGGATTTTACAGGTCGGTCAACCGTGGGGCATCATGGGAAAAAATGAGTTCTCATGCCTCCAGCGGACAATACTATAATGAAATATACTGCGATCCGAAAAATGTCGAAAAAGTATATAGTGTGGAAACAATATCGCAGATAACCCTCGACGGTGGAAGAACATGGAATTCTGTCGGAAATAATCAGAGGCACGTCGATGACCATGCCTTATGGATCGACCCTGACGACACAAAACACTTTTATATAGGAGGCGATGGCGGAATCTATGAGACATACGACGAAGGAAAAAATTACATCTTCAAGACAAACCTTCCTGTGACTCAATTCTACAGGGTAAATGTGGATAATGCATTACCTTTCTATAACGTCTACGGGGGAACCCAGGATAATAATTCAATGGGTGGTCCGTCGCGCAATACAAAAAGAGATGGTGTGGTCAATGACGACTGGTTTGTTACGATGGGAGGAGACGGATTCTGGGTTGCAATCGATCCGGTCGACGAGAATATCGTATTCACAGAATATCAGTACGGTAATGCTTTTCTGTACGATAAGCGAAGCGGCGAAACAGTCAGTATAAAGCCAATTCCTCCCCGGGGTGAGAAGACCTACAGGTGGTACTGGGATGCTCCACTTATTATCAGTCCTCACCAGAGAGAGAGGATCTATATGGCAGCGAATAAGGTGTTCAGAAGCGACAACCGCGGTCATAGCTGGGAAGTCATATCAGGCGACCTGTCACGGAATGAAGATCGTAACCAGTTTAGGGTAATGGGAAAATACTGGAGTGCAGATGCAGTGATGAAGGACGTGTCCACATCGCTATGGGGGCTGATCGTTTCTCTTGCGGAATCGAAAGTCAGAAAGGACCTGCTCTACGCCGGAACTGATGACGGTGTTATAGCGGTGACTGATGACGGAGGCAAAAACTGGTTTCGCATAACATCCTTCCCCGGCGTCCCCGAATACACTTATGTGAGCGATATCCTTCCCGATAAATTCAATGAGAATATCGTTTATGCTTCCTTTAATAATATGCTTCAGGACGATTTCAAACCATATATCCTTAAAAGCACCGATAAAGGCAGAACATGGAAAACTATTACAAACAAGCTTCCTGCAAACGGTTCCATTCATACTATTGAGCAGGATCCGGTCAACTCCGACCTGATGTTTGCCGGTTCTGAATTCTCCTTCTATTTTTCAATCGACGGCGGTAATGAATGGATCGAATTTAAATCAGGCATGCCGACCTCTGCAGTACGTGACATAGCTATTCAGGAACGCGAAACTGACCTTGTGATAACCACATTCGGCAGAGGTTTCTATATACTTGACGATTATTCACCTTTAAGGAATTTCAGGAAGGAAATTCTCGATAAGCAAGCGCATATTTTCCCTGTCAGGGAAGCCAAGATGTTTGTGCAGACAAGCGGTTTCTCTAATCAGGGATCAACTTATTTTAAAGCTCCGAATCCTCCTTATGGCGCAACAATAACATATTATATTAAGGACGTTCCAAAGACTGAAAAGACAATACGTCAGGAAAAAGAAAAGGCATTGTTTGAAAAGGGTGAGAAAATACCACAACCTGATTATCTCACAATGCAGGCAGAAGAAAAAGAGATCAAGCCATATCTCATTTTTACTATTACCGACGAAAACAACAATTTAGTCAGACAGATCTTTAAATCAGCATCGAAAGGTGTTAACCAGATGACGTGGGATTTTACATACAGCGGTTTTTCCCCAGTCACAGCCGCAAGGTTTGATCCGCTAAGCTCAGGCAGAAGCGGGATAATGGCAATGCCTGGTAATTATAAAGTCTCGATGGCAATGTATGCCAAAGGTGAAATAAAGGATCTTGCAGGACCTGAACCGTTTGTTTGCAAACCTCTCGAAATAGTAACATTCCCTTCAGCGGATAACACTGCAAAACTGGTTTGGCTTAAGGAGGCTTCTGCATTTGCCAGGATTGTCTATGGCACTATGAACTACAATAATGAACTACTCTCAAAGGCCAATGCTGTCCTGCAGGCTTTACAGGTAACCCCGTCATCGTCACGTGAGATGAAAACAGAAGCTACAAGGATAATTACCGAAATCGAAATGATCAATTTCAGGTTCAACGGTCCCGCCGCCAGGGCAAGTTCTGAGGAAATCCCGCCGACTGATGTACCTCTTTCCGACAGGCTTAACGAAATTGCAATAACGAGTTACAGCCTGAGCGGGAATATATCACAGATTGCGAAAGATC
>JADDYF010000395.1 GCA_015712185.1 Bacteroidales bacterium | reverse complement strand
TGATAGGAAATAGTTTAGTTGTAGCTGGCAACGAATATTTCCATACGCAATTAGATGCAGTATTAAGTAATTGTACTTTAACTTTTCTTGGTACACAAGGGACTACAACAAAACATGAAGGGTATGGAGGATATTCTTATGAGTCGTTTGTCTCAGCAAGCAGTCCATTTTTTAAGGCAGGAGTAATAGATGTACAGTCTTATTTTACTGATAATTTAATAGATACACCTGATGTAATTTTTATGCGTCTGGGTGTTAATACTTGCTATGGTTGTTCAAATACTTCATTGAGTAACGCATCGAGATTGGCATCTTTAAATAGTGAAGTAGGATATGCAAAACAATTGATTAGTGCATTTCTGGCTTTAAATGCAAACATGAAAATTATAGTTGGATTATCAACTCTATGTGAAAATACTGGCGCAGGGTGGAAATCTAATTATGATGAAAGTGTAATGTCCCAAGATTTATATATTGAATGGTCACATAGATTTTGGGATTTATTAGTTACTAATTTTGATAATGGACTGTATGATTCAAGGGTACTAATGAGTAATGAAGCGATATTTTTGGATAGAAATGACGGTTATCAAAAGACTGCAGGGGTACACAATAGCGGAGTTCATCCTGACCGATCGGGTTATGAACAGTTAGGTGTAGGAATGGCTTTGGCATTAAATAAATTACTTACAACTAATTAACTCAGATCAAGGTAGTCAGTTTACAAGCATGGAAAACATGGAATAGCTTTCATGCAAAGAAATAAAGATCAGCATGTACGGGCAGGGTCGGACCATCGATAACATCTTCAATGAAAGTCTTTTGAAGAGCGTAAAGTACGAATGCATTTACCAGATTTTTTTTAAGGAGGTATTCAGCTTTATAGAGCCCTTGATACATGCTTTAACTTTTTTAACACTGAACGCATTCACAAGGTTCTGGATTATGAAACACCGGAATCCTTTTACAAAAAGGCAGCCTGAGTTATTAACAAAATTAAAAAAAAATCAGATTTGACTAAATCATAGCCTGGAAATAGAATACATTTAAACTAACTAATTACTTAAGTAATCTCAGATATGAATTTGTCATTTATAAGATACCTTAAATATAGAAATATTCAAGATCGAATCACTTATCTTAAATGGTATAATTTTATCGAAAGATCTCAATGGTGGACTATGGAGGAAAATGATAATTATCAGTGGAACAAAGTTAAGCAATTACTTGAGTATGCATATGATAATATTCCTTATTACAAAGAATTGTTCATTAAGTTAGGGGCAACCCCCAATGACATAAAAACTTGGTCTGATTTTAGAAAGATTCCATACCTAACAAAGGAAATTGTTCGTGAAAAGTCAGATGATTTAATTCCCAGAAATATTAAGAAATCTAAGCTTAGGTATCATACTACCGGAGGTTCAACTGGTATTCCTTTAGGATTCTATAAATTACGTGAAGAGCAAATGATTGAACATGCATTTATGTTTCATCAATGGGGAAGGGTAGGATATAAAGAGACTAGTAAACGTGTAATACTGAAAGCTCAGCCTCTTAAGAATAATAAGTTATTTATCAAGTTCAGATTCACTAACGACTGGTTTATGTCCTCTCGTCTTTTATCTAAAGAATATATTAAACAATATGTGGTTTTCCTGAATCATATAAAACCCGAGTTCTTTCACGTACATCCTTCCTGCTTTTTTAAATTCACCCAGCTACTCATTGCTTCTAAGCTTAACCTTAATTTCTATCCAAAAGCTGTTTTGTGTGGATCAGAGCCGGTCTTTGATTATCAGAGGGATCTATTTGAAAAAATATATAAAACACGTGTCTACACTTGGCTGGGATTGGCTGAGGGGACTACATTAGCTGGTGAGTGTGAATACAGTAAGTCTTTTCATGTCTGGCCACAATATAGTTATG
This sequence comes from Bacteroidales bacterium, assembly GCA_015712185.1. Classification (GTDB taxonomy): domain Bacteria; phylum Bacteroidota; class Bacteroidia; order Bacteroidales; family VadinHA17; genus LD21. The sequence continues at coordinate 799 of JADDYF010000395.1, read as the reverse complement.
TCGAATTGGTGGATAAAAATGACATGCCGGTTAATAAAAAAGGGCTTGTTGGTGCAATTATCGGTACAAATTTAAAAAGTTTGGATACACCTTTTATAAGATATAAAAGCGAAGACCTTGCTACATTAGGCTCGAACAAATGCAACTTATGTGGTCGTAATCATATGATATTTGACACCATAGAAGGCAGGAAACAAGATGTAATTATAATGGCTGATGGTGGAGAACTGTTAGTCGCTTTAATACCTCATATGATCGCTCACGAATTTAATAATGCTCTCAATGGAATTAAAATGATGCAAATAATTCAGGAGGTAAAGGGTGAGATTCTAATTAAATTTAGTATTACAAATGATTTCAACAAAGCAGATGAAGCAAAGATCAGAGCAATAATTAAATCAGCGTGCCATGACCAGTTATCTGTAAAATTTGAATATTCTGATGATTTCATCAGGTCAAAAAGTGGTAAACGTATCCTTTTTATTCAGAAGATTAAAAATATTAATTAATTCAAGTGAAAAAACGGTCAAATAGACTTTAAGCTCCCCTCGCGCGAACGTTTTGACATCAAGATAGCTTAAAAACTTCTTTGTTATTGATGAAATTGCCACTGCTATCTTGATAGTAAATTACTTACAGAATCCTGATTCTAAAGGTACACCGTTTGGTTCACCAGGGTAAAAAATCCAAAGAACATCTGATGGCAAATATACAAAAATGTAATTAAAATATTTCTTTGATCTGGATTATGCAGTAAGATCCTTAATAACTAGGCAATGAGTAGGTAGTCCAGCCTCCC
>JADDYF010000394.1 GCA_015712185.1 Bacteroidales bacterium | reverse complement strand
AAATTTACGTCTGGTCAGGTTCCTGCGGTTATTTGTTTTCATCATACTGGTTATTGGTTAATATCAGGGTAAATTTATTAAAATCCTGTAGATTGTTTACGTTGTACCGTGGCTTTTGATTTCAATGACGATTGAATGGGGATAAGAATCCGGAATTTACTCAAATAAATATTGAAGTTGTTTTCTCACTATTACACCCGTTCCCACTTAGGATCGCCATTATTAATCTATTATTTCATACAACGTTCAGAACAATACGTGTGTACTATTGTTATGCAGATATTTTTTAATACAAAAGACAAACAATATGAAAATAGCAGTGTTCGGAACAGGAACGGTCGGTGACACAATAGGTTCTAAGCTGATCGAACTGGGACACACCGTAATGATGGGGTCCAGAACAGCCGGTAATGAAAAGGCAAAACAATTTGTTGACAAACATAATGGCAAAGGCCTGGCAGGGACTTTTGCCGATGCAGCAGTATTTGGTGAAGTTATTTTTAACTGCACAGCAGGAATAGGATCACTAAACGCGCTTAAAATTGCGGGTGATAAAAACATTAATGGTAAGGTCATTGTTGATATAGCCAATCCACTGGACTTTTCAAAGGGTATGCCACCAATACTTACTGTAGCAAATACCAGCTCGCTTGGTGAGGAGATTCAAAAAACATTTCCTCACACCAGAGTGGTGAAAGCACTCAATACAATGTGGTGCAAGCTTATGGTTGATCCTGCTATGATCAATGGAGGTGACCACAGTACCTTCATCTGCGGAAATGAAACTGCGGCAAAGCAGGAGGTCAGGGAATTCCTTAAATCGTTCGGCTGGAAGGAAAGCAATATTTTCGATCTGGGTGATATAACATCAGCGAGGGGGCTCGAGATGTATCTTCCCTTATGGATAAGGGTTTGGGGTGCTACAAATAATGGAGCCTTCAATATCAAGATTGTACGCTGATGCATTGAATTCGTGTGGTTTAAAAAGCCTATACTTGATTGTACGGTGGCACGAAAGCCTCCCCTCCGGCCGGGCTCTTTGTGGAGTTTATCCACCTGAGCGCAACTGCGTCATGTTGCATGTTATATCCCGTAAAATGAATAAATTTACCTGAATATTATTGGATGTAACTGCTAAATGAACCTGCCATGAATAAATCCGTGTTTCTGCTTTTATGCATTGTAATGTACCTGAGTATTATTCCTGTTTCAGCCCAGAAATTTGTTCCCAACTATGACGAATCGAAGATCCCTGCATACACTCTGCCCGATCCGCTCATCTTTGAAAACGGGAGCAAGGTGCGGACTGAAAAAGAATGGGAAAAACGACGCGAAGAAATATTAAGGATATTTGAAAGTGAGGTATACGGGATTAGTCCCGCCTGGAAAGGTAAAATAATTCCCGCCTTATTGTCGTCTGAAGCCAATGCGTTGGACGGTACTGCAGTAAGAAGAGAGATCAGGCTGACTCTTAAAAACGGATCAAAGGAATTACCGCTGGTAATGCTGCTCTACCTGCCGAAGACATCAGAAAGGTCACCGGTATTCCTGGGATATAATTTCAATGGTAATCACACCGTGACTGATGAGCCGGGTATTTCTGTCACAGGTTCATGGATAAGGAACAATGTCTCAACGGGTGCGGCCGGCAACAGGGCATCAGAAGCGGGCAGGGGGAAGGAGGCGTCAAGGTGGCAGGTTAAAGAGATCATTTCCAGGGGATACGGACTGGCGACTATTTATTACGGTGATGCTGATCCCGATTTCGATGACGGATTTAAGAATGGCGTGCACGGATTATATGATCAGCAGCCCGATGACTCTTCATGGGGAACAATAGCGGCATGGGCATGGGGATTGTCGCGTGCAATGGATTACCTTGAAACTGTCGCTGAAGTCGATCCGGGAAGGGTAATTGTTATGGGTCATTCGAGGCTCGGCAAGACTGCCCTGTGGGCCGGTGCAACGGATAAGCGGTTTGCCGTTGTAATATCAAATAACTCCGGTTGCGGAGGAGCGGCATTATCCAAAAGAGTGTACGGGGAAACTGTTGGCAGCATTAATGAATCATTTCCTCACTGGTTCTGTGAGAATTTTAATAAATACAACCTGAAGGAAGAGCTCCTTCCTGTTGATCAGCATCAGCTGCTTGCCTTAATTGCGCCACGGCCGGTATATGTTGCCAGTGCTGAGGAAGACCAATGGGCTGACCCTAAAGGAGAGTTCCTTTCCTGCGTCAAAGCTTCGCCAGTTTATGTTCTACTTGGGAAGAAAGGATTCCCGGACACGGGGATGCCTCCTGTCAATACACCTGTTGTCGGATCAATAGGCTATCATATCAGGACCGGCGGACATGACGTCACTCTGTACGACTGGAAGCAGTATCTCGATTTTGCTGACCTTCATCTGAAGAGGAAATGATGCCTGTCTCACCCTCAGACCCTCAGACCCTCAGACCCTCAGACCCTCAGACCCTCAGACCCTCAGACCATAAGACCATAAGACCATAAGACCATTCTACCCTTGTACTATTGCAACGTAGTTAGCAACGTTGCTGCCTAAGTTGCCACCTACGTTGCCACCCACGTTGCTGCCTACGTTGCTGCCAGCTCTCAGTGTACAACTTCTGCCGGTTGGAATTCCTGACACCGGCTTATGGAGTGTTGGTGTGATTTTTTACATTATCTTTCAGGTGAATTAACCGGTCCATCATAAATATTTCAGCAAATAAAACCAGGCAGTGAAGAATTCGTTAATGCTAATACTGAGCTTGTCAGTTGCTCTTCTTGCGATAAGCTGCAATCAGCAGCCATCATCAGATGAGACATACGAATTAATGAGAAAGAACTTTTCAAGTCCTTCGGGTACTGCACGTCCGAAAGTCTACTGGTGGTGTCTTAACGGGAACATCGATACTGTAAGGGCAAGGGAGGAATTCCTTGCGATGAAAAAGGCAGGCATCGGAGGATTTGATCTTTTCGAGATCGGATCGCGCGATAAGATGGTTGCTGCCGGACCTGCCTTTATGAGTGACGAGTCGCTGAAGCTTATCAAATTTATTGTTGATGAGGCAGGAAAACTAGGGTTGACAGTCGGCCTGAACCTTGCAAGCAGCTGGAATGCCGGAGGAAGCTGGATAGAACCGCAGCATGGTGGTAAGTCGCTCTACCGTTCGGTTGTAAGGGTAAATGGTAATTCAGCTGTTCAGAAGATAGAGCTTCCGTTTCCGGAAATAAACTTCCCGGAATCTGCCCTGATAGGCGGTACTGGCAAGTCGCTGATCCCGTACAGTTCTAATGGCCGTCCGGAATACTATGAGGAGATAGCTGTTCTGGCGATACCTGCAGATATTGAAAAAAACGCTCTCGATACCTCGCGGGTCGTTGATGTGTCGCGTTTTTTTGATCCGCAGACAAATGTATTGAGCTGGGAAGCTCCTGCAGGGAAATGGGAGATAATTCGCTATATCTGTTCCAATTCGGGTCAGCAGCTGGTTTTACCCAGCCCTAACTCCGCAGGACTGACTATTGATCATTTCGATTCAACTGCTGTCCGTACTCATCTGATGTATATCATTAACCGCCTGAAACCTGTGCTTGGAGATTTCAGGAAAACTGCATTGAAAAGCTTTTACCTGGCAAGCTATGAGGCAAGAGGGTTTGTCTGGTCATCGACACTTCCGGCAGAATTCAGGAAATTAAACGGTTACGATATACATAAATACCTGCCTTTGTTCTTTGATCCCGGACTTTTCAGTCCTGCGACAGCCGGGCAGGTGCAGGCAGATTTCAGGAAGACCTTGTCTGAAATGATGATCACAAATCTCTACAAAAAAGCAAGGGAGATATGCAACAACTACGGTCTTCAGATCAACTGTGAAGCCGGCGGACCCGGATACCCTCTGTATAACGGTCCGGCTGAACCCCTGAAAGCCCTGGGTGCACTCGATCTGCCGAGAGGGGAGTTCTGGGTAAACCACTCACGTTATTACATGGATGCCGCTACCAGAGACAGCATTGATATACTCCGGGTGGTAAAGGAGGTTGCGGCAGCTTCACATATCTATGAAAGAGGTATTGTTGAAGAGGAGGCATTTACATCGTTTCAGCACTGGATGGAGGGGCCGTTTGACCTTAAACCTGTTGGCGACCGCGCCTTCTGCGAAGGAATGAACAGGGTGGTCTTTCACGGCTTTACACATAATCCGCAGGGAACAGGATTCCCGGGTATAGTATATCATGCCGGAACACATATGAACGACAAACGTGTCTGGTGGCCGAAAATCAATCCGTTCATAGATTATTTGTCACGTCTCTCATATGTATTCCAGGAAGCAGATTTTGTTGCAGATGTGCTGTATTATTACGGGGACAGGATACCAAATTCCGCAGCGCCGAAAAACACGCATTTCAGAGTCGGTCCCGGGTTTGATTATGAAGTCATCAATACAGAGGTACTCCTGAATAACCTTACCGTGAAGGATGGAAAACTGGTGCTGTCGAACGGCGCTGTTTTCAGCATGCTCGCGCTTGAAAATGACGAAGTGATCAATCCCGATGTCCTCGTCAGGCTGGGTAAGCTTGCCGGGCAGGGTGCGGTGATCATCGGACAAAAACCGGAAGGCATCGCTTTTAAGCAAAAGCATCCTTATTCAGGTGAGGCAGGAAAGAGGATGATTGATGAACTATGGACGCATGTTGTTGAACCATTGGAGTTTAAAGGTGTGCAGAATGGCAGGATATATTCAGGTATTACACCTCTTCAGATGCTGAGTGTTCTGAGTGTTACATCAGATGTGGATTATACAGATAAGCGGTCCTGGCTTCTCGACTATATTCATTATCGGAAGAATGATCTGGATTTTTACTTCATCAGGAACACGTCCGATCAAACAACCTCAAGGGAGTGCGGCTTCCGTCAGCAGCAGAGAGTTCCGGAGATCTGGGATCCCATGACCGGGGATATTATCCCTGTAACGGTTTACCGTGAAGATGGCGGGTATATCAGGATACCGATAACCCTGGCACCGTATGGTTCATGCCTGGTCGTATTCAAAACAGGACCTGCACCTGTCCATTATAGTGAGGTTTCGAATACAGGCTGGAATCCTCAATTTATGGAGTTCACTGGCGGAGGTATTTATTTTTTAAATGAAGGAAACTATGAATTAAAAGATGCCTCACGGTCGACACAGATCCTGGCAGATCATTCCATCGTGAAGATCCAGGGTCCATGGATCCTGAGGTTCACAGGAGGCTGGGGAGCTCCCGATTCAGTGATCTTCCCTGAATTAGTTTCCTGGACTGATCATCAGGATCCGGGAATAAAATACTATTCAGGTACAGGGAAATACAGCAATACTTTCAGTTTTGATCTCAGTCATCCATTATCGGGAGACGAAAGAGTTTATCTCGATCTGGGTGAAATTTCGGAAGTCTCTGAGGTGTGGCTCAATGGTATATCACTCGGTATTACCTGGGCAAAACCATTCAGGTTTGATGTCTCGGAAGCAATTAAAAATGGTGAGAATCTTCTGGAAGTTGAGGTAGCAAACACCTGGTGTAACCGTATAACCGGCGATGCCATCACAGGGGAGAATTATACAAATACAAATATTACTCGTGTTGATAACCTCACATGGGACAAGGTCCCTTTAAATCCTTCCGGGTTGCTTGGACCTGTAACAGTTAACAGGGTGAAGCTGGTCAGGTAGTAAACTGAAGCTCTGTCAGAGTTTTGTAAAGGCCGTTCTCATTTGTTACCAGCTCGGCATGAGTACCCTGTTCAACGATCCTCCCTTCATCAAGCACGATGATCTTATCAGCATTCCTGACAGTCGACAGCCTGTGAGCGATAACCACTGAAGTGCGGTCATGCATAAGCTTTTCGACAGCCTCCTGAACGAGCCGTTCAGATTCCGAATCGAGCGAGGAGGTGGCTTCATCAAGTATAAGGATCTTTGGATTTTTCAGTACAGCCCGTGCAATTGCAATCCGCTGGCGCTGTCCGCCTGAAAGCTGAATACCCCGCTCTCCGACTATCGTATCAAGCTTATCGGGAAACGTCTGAATGAAGTCCCATGCATTTGCCTGGATGGCAGCATTAATAATTTCCTGTTCGCCGGCACCCGGTCTGCCGTAAGAAATATTCTCACGTATAGTACCGCCAAACAGGAATACATCCTGCATAACAATGGCCATCTGACTCCGGACTGCCGTGACAGGGAAATCGCGGCTGTTGCGGTTGTCAAAAAGGATCTTTCCTTTCACCGGCTCATAGAACTTCAGCAGGAGCGATACCAGTGTGGATTTCCCTG
>JADDYF010000381.1 GCA_015712185.1 Bacteroidales bacterium | reverse complement strand
CTTCATAATTGTTGATGAAGGTCCCTATGTTGTCAAAAATTACTTTCTCTCCTTTCTCCAGCTTTTTCTTCAGGGTTTTAACAAACTCCTCCACGATATTCCTTGCATCACCATAATTCACTTTAAGTGAGGCAGAAATTCTACCTATTAACAGTCCGTCGTTATGGTTAAGGTTTCTGTTGAAAGATACCTGTTTTACTGGAGGGAAGAAAGTCGATGTACTTTTATCAATCCGGGCAGGAGTATAGTTCCCTATAAAACCTCCAAAGCCCGGAACAATCACGCAATCGTGACTGAAAAGTAATTCCCGGATGAAAGCAGTTATATCCACTCCGTTTGTAGTAATGATACTTGTAATTATACAAAAATAAATAATATCTTTTGCTGCCGGTATAAACAAAAACAGAAAGAAATATATGCCAGAAGTAGGTCCATTCAGGTGCTGCGGAATTTATCAACAGCCATCAACATTCCTGTAAAAAGGAACCTGATTAATCAAATCCCGTTTCTTTCTTTACCGGCAGAATTATATCTTCGTATTTTCAAATACTACACCAATGCGTGAAATTCAGATGGTCGATCTTCAGGTCCAGTACGTGAAGTTAGCTTCAGAAATCGATGAAGCAATCGGTTCAGTGCTGAAATCCACGGCTTTTATTAGAGGTCCTGAGGTGAGGTTATTTGAGGAGGAACTTCAGAAATACATGAATGTACCCTATGTTATCTCATGTGCCAATGGTACCGATGCTCTCCAGATTGCCATGATGGCTCTCGGTCTCAAACCAGGTGATGAGGTTATAACAACCAACTTCACTTTTATTGCAACTGTTGAGGTTGTTGCACTGCTAGGTCTGAAGCTGGTACTTGTTGATCCCGATCCGCATACCTATAATATATCCGTTGACCGGATAAGAAAAGCTATTACACCCAGGACCAGGGCGATCGTTCCCGTTCACCTCTTTGGCCAGTGTGCTGATATGGAAAGCATTATGAAGCTTGCATTGAAACATAACCTCTACGTCATTGAAGATGCGGCCCAGGCTACGGGAACCGATTATATTTTTCCGAACGGTATTTACAGGAAAGCCGGTACCATAGGAACAATCGGGACAACTTCATTCTTCCCGTCCAAGAACCTTGGATGTTATGGAGATGGAGGTGCTTTATATACAATCGATGAATCTCTGGCAAAAAAAGTCAGGAGTATAGCCAATCATGGCATGAAAGCCAGATATCAGTATATTGATATTGGTGTAAACTCGCGGCTTGATACATTGCAGGCAGCCATACTCAGGGTTAAGCTCAGGCATCTCGATGAGTTCAACTCGGCCAGGAAGGCTGTCGCTGATTTTTATGATGAAGCTTTCTCGGGATGTAACTCAGTAATTGTCCCTGAAAGAGTTAAATACTCATCACATATATTCCATCAGTATACTTTAAGGATCAAAAACAATAAGAGAGATGCGCTTAAGAGCTACCTGGAATCAAAAAAGATACCTGCAATGATTTATTACCCTGGGCCTCTCCATTTGCAGGAAGCTTACCGTTACCTCGGATACAGTGAGAATGACTTCCCGGTAACTTCACAACTGTGTAAGGAAGTTCTGTCTCTGCCAATGCATCCCGACATGGAACAGGAACAGCTCGATTATATTGCAGTTAATGTATTGAATTTTTTTGAAGACCAGTAATTATGGAAAAAGAGTATTTTGCCCATGAAACGGCGGTTATTGACGAGGGTTGTAAAATAGGAAAAGGGACAAGAATATGGCATTTCAGCCATATCATGACGGATTCTGAAATTGGGGAGAACTGTAATATAGGCCAGAATGTTGTTATATCACCCGGAGTAAAGCTGGGCAGAAATGTAAAGGTCCAGAATAATGTTTCAATCTACACAGGAGTTATCTGTGAGGATGATGTTTTTCTTGGCCCGTCGATGGTATTCACAAACATAGTTAATCCGAGGAGTGCAGTTGTGCGTAAAAATCAGTACGTTCCGACCCTTGTTGAGAAAGGAGCTTCAATCGGTGCCAACTCGACCATTATCTGCGGAAATAAAATCGGCATGTTTGCATTCATCGGCGCAGGCGCTGTCGTAACAAAAGAGGTGAAGGCTTATGCCCTGGTGATAGGCAATCCTGCCAGACAGACCGGATGGATGAGTGAGTACGGACATAAACTTGAATTCGGAATCGATGGGATTGCGGTCTGCCCTGAAAGCGGTGAAAAGTATAAACTCGAGAATGGCAGCGTTTCCAGGATAAACTAAAGATTTAATACAATCCATATAATTTTGAAATGGACTCTACTCTAAAAAATTTCGGATTAATAGGTGTTGCGGGATATATTGCTGTCCGTCATCTTAAAGCAATAAAAGACACAGGTAATAATCTGCTCGCGAGCCTCGACAAGTTTGACAGCGTTGGTGTTCTGGACAGCTATTTTCCACAGAGTGATTTTTTTGTTGAGTTTGAACGCTTCGACAGGCATTTTGACAAGCTGAAAAGATCCGGTACAAAAATTGACTATGTCAGCATCTGCTCCCCGAATTACCTCCACGATTCACACATAAGATTTGCATTGCGACATCAGGCAGACGCAATATGTGAAAAGCCGCTTGTGCTAAATCCCTGGAACGTGGATGCGCTGCAGGAAATTGAAAATGAAACAGGTCACAAAATCTATACCGTACTCCAGTTGCGTCTCCACCCCAGGATCATGGAACTCAGGGAAAAGATCCGTAACGGTCCTAAAGATAAAGTATATGATGTAGATCTGACTTACATTACCAGCCGGGGAAACTGGTATTATATTTCATGGAAAGGCGATATCCAGAAGTCAGGAGGTATTGCCACCAATATCGGTATACATTTTTTTGATATGCTTGGTTGGATTTTCGGTGAAATAAAAAATAATGTTGTCAACATATCCGAACCAAAGAAAACCGGTGGTTACCTTGAACTTAAGAATGCCAGGGTAAGGTGGTTCCTGAGTCTTGACTATAACGACCTTCCGCGGAACACAAAGGAGACAGGACAGCGAACCTTCAGATCGATAACGGTTGAAGGTGACGAGGTTGAATTCAGCGAAGGTTTTACAGACCTTCATACTTCAACCTATAAGGAAATAATTGCCGGAAACGGATTCGGTCTCGATCAGGCCAGGCAGTCAGTAATGACAGCATATACAATCAGAAATGCAAAACCAATTGGATTGCAGGGTAATTATCATCCGATACTGAAATCAATCTGACGAAAGCAACAGCATAATGAAGAAGAAAATTGTGGTCACCGGGGGAACAGGCTATATTGGTTCCCATACAGCTGTCGAACTGATTGAGGACGGTTATGAAGTTATACTGATAGATAACCTGTACAACTCTGAGGCTGAGGTAGCCGACCGCATTGGAATGATAAGTGGTATAACACCACAGCTGGAGGTATTCGACCTCTGTGACCAGGAGAGGGTAAATAATTTCTTCAGCACGAACAAGGGAATTGACGCAATTATTCATTTTGCAGCATATAAGGCTGTTGGTGAGTCGGTTAACAAACCGCTTGAATATTACAGGAATAATCTTGTTTCACTTCTGAACCTTCTCGATGCGATGAAACTGTATGGCATTCCTTATATGGTTTTTTCTTCCTCCTGCACTGTATATGGACAGCCCGAAAAACTGCCAGTGACTGAAGATGCGCCAACCAGACCGGCTGTTTCACCGTATGGGAATACAAAAAAGATCGGGGAGGAAATAATCAGGGACACGGTTTTATCAGATAATAATATTAAGGCAATTTCCTTAAGATACTTCAATCCCATCGGTGCCCACCCCTCTGCACTGATAGGTGAACTGCCGCAGGGTGTTCCGGAGAACCTCGTCCCTTTCATTACCCAGACAGCCTGGGGATTAATGGATGAGCTGAAGGTTTTTGGCAATGATTATGACACACCCGATGGTTCATGTATCAGGGATTACCTCCATGTCGTAGACCTTGCAAAAGCACACGTAATAGCGGTTCAGCGCCTTATTGAGAACAGGAATAAAAGCAATTATGAAGTGTTCAATCTGGGCACCGGAAAAGGCGTTTCAGTTCTTGAAGCCATCAAATCATTTGAACGTGCTACAGGAATAAAGTTAAAATACCGTATCACACGAAGGAGACCAGGAGATATTGAAAAGATCTGGGCTGATCCTTCACTGGCAAACAGGGAGCTCGGCTGGAAAACCCTGAGTTCTCTGGATGATGCCATGAGGACTGCCTGGGAATGGGAAAAAAATATCCGAAAGAAAAACCGAACTCTATGAAGACCCGGAAAACAATTCTGATCACAGGAGGTGCCGGTTTTATCGGTTCCCATGTTGTAAGGAGGTTTGTAAAAAACTATCCTGGCTGCCTGATCGTTAATGCAGATAAGCTGACATATGCCGGCAATCTGGAGAATCTGTCTGATATCGAATCCGTGGACAACTATAAGTTCGAAAAGACAGATATTGTAAATAAGAAAGCTGTTGCAGACCTTTTCACAAAATATGACATTGAGGCAATTATCCATCTTGCAGCCGAATCGCATGTTGACAGGTCAATAACCAGTCCCGACGAGTTCGTTTTTACAAATATTATTGGCACCGTCAATCTTTTAAATGCCGCCCTGGAGAGCTGGAAAAACAGACCGGAAGGAAAGCTGTTCTATCATATTTCAACCGACGAGGTTTACGGATCTCTGGGAAATGAAGGATTCTTCACTGAAGCTACAGCCTATGATCCCCGTAGTCCCTATTCCGCTTCCAAAGCCAGTTCTGACCATATGGTCCGTGCTTACAGCCATACCTATGGGATACCTGCAGTGATTTCAAATTGTTCAAATAATTACGGACCGAACCAATTTCCTGAGAAACTGATTCCCCTGGCAATCAACAACATTAAGAATAACAGGCAGGTGCCGGTGTATGGCAAAGGTGAGAATATACGCGACTGGTTGTTTGTGGAGGACCATTCCGCTGCTATTGATCTTATTTTCCACCGCGGAACACCCGGTGAAACTTATAATATCGGCGGCAATAACGAATGGAAAAATATCGACCTGATAAGATTATTATGTAAAATAATGGACAGGAAACTTAATCGTCCCTCGGGTTCTTCTGAAAAGCTGATAAAATTCGTCAAAGACCGTCCGGGTCACGATAAGCGGTATGCAATTGACTCCTCAAAGCTGCAGAAGGAGCTTGGCTGGTATCCTGTACACTCATTCGAATCGGGACTGGAAAAAACGGTTGACTGGTATCTCTCTAACACAAAGTGGCTCGAGAACGTTATCTCGGGTGAGTACGAAAAGTATTACGATTCGATGTATTCCGGAAGATAGACACTATCACCTGATCCGGCTTACCCGTGCTATGAGTTCATCACCAAGAGCAGTCTTTTGTTTTATATGATCCTGAATTGCAGAAACAACACTGTTGGATTCAAATTCACCCCTTACCTGCTTAAAATCGCGCTTCTTGACCTCTTCACCACCGTCAATTCCAAAACCTGTCCGTGATGAAAGATTAAATTCTTTTCTCGCATCATCATAAAGCAGCTTATCAAGATCAATAACGCTTTTCTTCCATCTTTCGACCATCCCGAGCACGTCGGCTGCGGTGAATTCACTGACCGGTTTGCCTATTTCTTTCTCAAGTCTCTCGCACGACCATGTCCATTCCCAGTCATAGTATGATTTATGCATATCATGGAACTCCTTTTCGATCCGGTCGAGTGAAGATATCTTTCCCGATTCTATATCATCAAGAAGCCTGTCAACAACTCTTTGCGGAGCAATAAGTCCTGCCAGGTCAACCCATTCACCATCTCCTGACGACCTCTCGGGAGCCAGCCTCTTTCTCAGATCATTGTTCGATCTGAACCTGATCTTCTCGAGTCTTTTAATAAGGGAGTTACCAAGAAACTTGTTTATACCAGTCTGATAAAGTTCAATTCCCCTGTCGAGCGATGGCCCTTTTATAAGCATATTATTATATGTATATGAAGATGAGACTGCCCCTGCTACCGATTTGATTTTAAGCAGAAGCTCTCTACCTTCAAACATCTTACGGATGGTGTAAGGACTCAGAAGGTTGAAGTTTACCTTGTCTATTTTCATCGGATCTTTTCTACGGTCACGTTTTGGCCATTTCTGAGCATCCCTTATTGTTCCCACACTCCTGAGATTAATGCCAGGGACAAGTATGCTCTCATCATTGCTCTCAATAAGGTATGAGAAAGGGAGGGATGATGTGTCCATGTTTTTGTAATGACGGCCCATCACAAGTGTAAACGGACCTATCCGTGCCGGCCATAAAAGGTATGAATCGCTGGTCGTTTTAGAACCTCTTTCCATGATTCCCTGGTGGATTGGCCCCAGTTTATACATATGATTACTCTGGTTCGATCCGCTGCCTGCGTTCATGAATGAGAATATCCCTGCGATCAGCAATGTCGATTTGTGATGAGTAACTGTATACGGACCGGCAAATATGGAACATGCTTCTCCGTGATATCCGGCGCAATTGGCAAAAAAGAGGGAGTTTTCAGCAGAATAGTGTTTTCCCAGCACACATCCCTGTCCGATGAAACATTTATCTATTAAAGTTGACTCAGTTATTATTGTGCCGGAGCACACAATAAAATGATCCATGATAACTCCCGGTCCGATAAACACCGGATCATCCTCGCAGCTGTTAAGCGAACCCTCGTTAAGGCTGATGGCGCCTTCAAGGCGGCTGAACGATCCAATTCTGACATTTTTTATATCACGGCAATTCAGAATCCTGGAATTCCGGCATATTGTACCTCTTTCGGAACTGATTGATTTCGAATACTTGTCAACCATCTCTTCAAGTTTCCCAATAGCTTTGTCCCTGTGCCTGTAAAGCGCTATTATATATGCCTGGTGTGCTGAAAGCCTGTCCCAGATCTTAACAGACCTTCCGCCTGTTTCGTTCAGGACGGCAACCTCAATTCCGTTTCCAAAGGATGATTTTCCCCGGGTGTGGATTTTCCCGCAGTTTTTTATGACAACACCGTCTTCAATATTATAATTGGCGATATATTCCCCGATATTACATATAAGGACATTTGGACCGACAGTACAATTGTGAATCCGTGCGTTAGAAATCCCGCATCTCGTACTTACACCCGATTCATCAGTGTATTCCTTTTTGCATTCCTGTAGTTTGATTTCACCCGAAAATGTAACATTTGAATACCTTGCAGGATCAAATCCCCGGTCAACTTTTACCCTGTTCCAGTCGTCACATCTGCAACCTCCTGCCTCCAGGGTTTTTATTTCAGAAACAGATAGTTTACGGTACTTTACTGACGGATTCATATTTGGACATTTTAAGTGTTTATTCAACAGTCACTGATTTGGCCAGATTCCGGGGCTGATCTACATTGCATCCCCTCAGTACGGCTATATGATATGAAAGGAGCTGGAGAGGTATGACAGCAAGAAGTCCCGAAAAAACGGCCATAGTCCCGGGTACTTCGAGAACATAATCGGCCATTTTCTGAATGATCTCATCACCCTCTGTGACAATGGCAATCACTTTCCCCTTCCTGGCTTTGATCTCCTGGATATTATTGATGATCTTGTCGTACGTGTCATCCCTGGTAGCAACAACAACTACCGGCATGTTCTCATCTATCAGGGCAATAGGACCATGCTTCATTTCAGCTGCAGGATAGCCTTCAGCATGAATATATGATATCTCCTTAAGTTTCAACGCTCCTTCAAGTGCTACAGGGAAAAGATATCCTCTCCCAAGGTAAAGTGCATTATGGCTGTTCTGGAATATTTTTGCCAGCTCAAGTGCCTGTTCATTGATCTTCAAAGCTTTTTCAATCTTCCCGGGAACGGATACCAGTTCTGTTATCAGTTCCCTGTAAAACGTATCTGAAATAATCCCTTTTAAATGGCCAATTTCGAAAGCCATCATGGCCAGCACAGTAACCTGGGTTGTGAATGCTTTTGTTGAGGCCACTCCAATTTCCGGACCAGCATGGGTATAGACTCCTGCGTCTGTCTCACGTGGAATGCTGCTTCCCACCACATTACATATACCAACCACCATGGCCCCTTTTGTTTTTGCCAGCTTAACCGCAGCAAGGGTATCCGCTGTTTCACCGCTCTGGCTTACTGCTATTATTATATCTCCCTTTTTTATGACCGGATTCCTGTAGCGGAATTCCGATGCATATTCAACTTCAACAGGTATTCTTGTATATTCCTCGAAGAAATATTCGCCTATCAGCCCGGCATGCCACGAGGTACCACAGCCGACAATTATTATCCTTTCCGCATTGGATATAGTATCCATGACTCCGTGAAGTCCTCCCAGCATTACCCCGGAATGATCGGGAAGCACCCTTCCTCTGAATGTATCATGGATCGCCCTTGGCTGTTCGAAGATCTCCTTGAGCATAAAATGTGGAAATCCTTCCTTGTCAATCTCACCTATTTTAAGATCAATCTCCTTTATTACAGGCTGGATCTTCTCAACTCTGATAGTTTTAAGCAAAAGCTCATCCTTCTTTATTATTGCCAGGTCGTCATCATTAAGATAGATGACACGCTGGGTATGTTCGACTATTGGTGTGGCATCTGAGGCTATAAAATTCTCTCCGTCTCCAACTCCGATGACCAGAGGGCTGCCTTTTTTTGCTGCAAAGAGTTTGTCGGATTCCCTGATACATATTATCACTAGGCCATACGCCCCTTCAACCCTGTTCAGGGCCAGGGTAATTGCCTGTTCTGCAGTAAGATCACCTTCAATATACAAATGCTCTATGAGATTAGCCAGCACTTCGGTGTCAGTCTGGCTTGCAAATTCAATGCCCCTCCCCTGCAGATGCTTTTTAAGACGGGCATAATTTTCGATTATTCCGTTATGTACCACAACGAAGTTGCCCTTGTAAGAGACCTGGGGATGTGCATTCAGT
The DNA here is from genome assembly GCA_015712185.1 of Bacteroidales bacterium. GTDB lineage: Bacteria > Bacteroidota > Bacteroidia > Bacteroidales > VadinHA17 > LD21. The sequence continues at coordinate 3,085 of JADDYF010000381.1, read as the reverse complement.
TCATTGGGTTCTCCGTGGGTGGCCCACCTGGTATGTCCCATACCTGTTGTTCCGTTGAATCCCGATTTCATGACCATCTCCTCCAGATCACTGACCCTGCCTTTACACTTGAAAACCCTGGTATCTCCATCAGTAACAGCCATACCGGCAGAGTCGTATCCGCGGTATTCGAGACGCTTGAGTCCGTTAAGTATTATCTCACGGGCAGGTCTGGAGCCAATATATCCGACAATTCCACACATTTAGTTAATATTTGAAGGTCGTTGGTTGAGATATTAATAAGTCAGGCCCGGGATCACTAAAACCTTGTATAGGTGAACTCAAATCTTACCGGAGTACTGTTATTATTAGCTTTCAGGATAGCATTCTGTGTTGAACCGGAAGGAAGAAATATTTCAAGTTCCGGTCTGAACTTATCACTGGTATCCTCGAGATAAAACTGAACAAATGAAGCTACATTAAAGTTGTATACTCCGTCCGTTGTATCGGCACTTCCATCGAAAAAAGCCGCGCTTACTTTGTTGTAATCGGGGACTAAATACCTCTTCCCGGTATTATCTGAATACCTGAGGTAAAGCTGAGCAGGAATTGTCGATGGTCTGTAATTGGATCCGTCATACCACGCAGGGATAATAAACCGTGCCTTATTTACACCTATGTTCGAAAAAGAAGGATCCTCCTTTATGGTCTTAAGGCCAGGCAATTCCAGTTTCGTAAAAACCCCGTTCAGGCACTGGAGATAAGAGAGGGTGTCGCGGAAACCATCATTTATGTGCTGGATCTTTTTGGTCGGATCGGCAGCATCAAAATTATGTTCGTATGTATTGAAACAGGCGTTCCGGCTTACTGCATCAAGGATGAACAGGTACTCTATCGGGTTGCTTACATTATCATGCATATATATTACAAAATAATTGCTGTAGATCCCGTAATTTGTCTGTGGCTCAAGACTCAATGTCAGAAATACAGGATCACCGACAGAATTTATCCTGAAATACAATCCTTTGAAAAATGACCTGAAATCGGGTTTAGCATTGCTGTGAAACAACATTGAAGTATCACGCATCAGGTAATTCCCAAACTCAACAGGGATACTCAGTACAAGATTATTTATTGTATCAGCCTGTAACTCCGGCAGAAACACATCAGGGACATTATATCCCGTCAGTTGTACAGCTTTACTGGAATAATAAACAGAGTCGGTATATATCTGTTCTGCAATTTCAGAAAGCCTCAAAATATGCCCGGCCTGGGTATTACCTTTTACGTCGGTAAGAGTCATATAGAGCTTGATCGAATCAACGACGAAAGATACTCCGTTCCACGATTCACCAAGTCTCAGCTGGGTTACAAAACCGGCCGACGTAGTACCGAAATACGGATCATAAACCTGCCCCATATACGAATGTGACGGATTGCCTGATGGTATTGAATCATCGTACATTGTATAGGATCTTACAGTAAGTGTATCTGTTGAAATAACAGTGGCGAAGTCACCCGGAGGCAATATCTTTTTACCAATCGTTGAGGGATCTTCCTCGCATGAAACAATAAATAAGATCGATGCTGTACCGACAGCAAAAAGTAATATTTTTAAAAGATAACCCGGAAAATATTTTTGTATGGAGGAATTACTAAGATAGAATTTTGTCATAAAAATCATTATAGGCGTCAATATATTTAGACTCATCCTTATAAGGAAGTACCGGTTTGTTTATTGTTTTGATGTATTTGTGCAATTCATCGTTAATCTCCTCGCTTCCGATAATGATTCCGTCAGAGTATTTGATCGCCAGCTTTGTAATGTTTACAAAATCGGGTTTCTTAACCAGCTTGAGATTCTCACCGTCTATCCCGTCAAAGCGAAGTTTTTCAACGAATGTTGATCTAAACGGCGTTTTAAAATCATTATTGTAAATCGAATAGATTATTTTATGATTGTGAAACAGCGGATCGTCGCTGTAGATACTTTTCAGATATACCGGCACCAATGCAGACATCCAGCCATGACAATGGACAATGTCAGGGGGCCACCTGAGCTTCTTAACTGTTTCGATAACTCCACGGGCAAAAAAGAGAGCCCGTTCATCATTATCTTCGAATTCCTTTCCCGCTGCATCGGTCACTACATGTTTCCTCTGGAAATAATCGTCATTATCGATAAAATAAACCTGCATCCTGGCACTCTGGATTGAAGCAACCTTTATAATCAGAGGGTGATCTGTATCGTCAATAATCAGGTTCATCCCTGACAGCCTTATCACTTCATGAAGCTGGTTCCTTCGTTCATTGATGCAGCCATACCTTGGCATGAAAGTACGAATCTCCTTCCCCCTTTCCTGTATTCCCTGGGGTAAATATCTCCCGATCTTTGAAAGCTTTGTTTCCCCTAAATATGGAGTGATCTCCTGTGAAATGAATAATACCTTCCTGCTTTCCATTTACCTGCCTGTATACCATTTCCTGACAAGGTGCAAAGATAATAATAAAAAATGAGATAATTACATAATCAGATTAACGGTAAGATGGGGAAACCCTCCTGTTTCTTCTTATCAATTTTAGAATTAGCTTTGCATAACAACTCAAGGAAAATGGAAGTAACCAGTGCTGTGGGCGATCTTCAAAAACGGATAAAATCCCTGCAACTGAAACCTCTGGGTTTTGTACCAACAATGGGGGCTCTTCATCAGGGACATCTTTCCCTCGTCAGAAAGGCTATTGATGAATGCCCGCTGGCAGTCGTAAGCATTTATATAAATCCAACTCAGTTTAACGACAAGGATGATCTGAAGAATTACCCCAGGACCATTCAATCCGACCTCGAACTTCTGGGTAGCGTCCTGAGAAAAAATGACATTGTTTTCGCACCTGATGATAAAGAGGTCTATCCTGAAGAAGACAACAGGGTTTTTCATTTCGGTAATCTTGATAAAGTAATGGAGGCGCTTCATCGCCCGGGACATTTCAATGGTGTAGCTCAGGTTGTCAGCAGACTGTTTGATATAGTAAAACCAGATAACGCATACTTCGGCCTTAAAGATTTTCAGCAACTTGCGGTAATCAAAGAACTGGTGAAGCAGACCGG
>JADDYF010000379.1 GCA_015712185.1 Bacteroidales bacterium | reverse complement strand
AAACAGTATCACCCAGAAACTTAATGTTCCCAAGAGCATACCCAGGCTGTACCGGACAGAGGCAAAACTGTTTCGTGTGGTTTTTGTTCCTGATCCTTTCACCTGAACTGTTCTTTTCTCGCTGAGAAACAGTATCAGTATAATACTGTAAACAATTCCTATCAATCCAAAGCTGTGAAAAGCAGTCTGCCATGTCCATGTATGGGCGACTGTCGCCCCGAAACCGCCAAGAGCCTGACCAACATACAATCCTGTCATGTGTATTCCGACAGCAAGTGAACGTGTGTTGCCGCGATGATAGTCAGCTATCAGTGCAAGTCCGGCCGGGATATATAATGCCTCGCTTATCCCCATTACTGCCCTCAGAATATACAGCTGCCTGAAGCTTGTACAATATCCCATTAACAGCGTCACTACCGACCACACACCCAGGCTGCCGATAATCAGCCACTTCCTGTTGATCCTGTCTGCTATCAATCCTGCCACAGGTGACATCAGTCCGTATATCCACAGGAATACTGCCATAAGCCGGCCAAAGTTTTCTGCTTTTTCCAGTTCGCTTATGTCAATCATCATAGCCGACTTCATCGTTGAGAGCATCTGCCTGTCCATATAATTAAGCAGTGCCACACCCCATAGCAGGCCGACTACCAGCCATGGATACCACGATTTCTGTTTAAAGTGCCCGATGTTTTTTCCAGGATTGTTCAGCAAGATCACTCCAACCGGTTTTTCATTTTTATAATTTCTCGGCTTATCTGACTGAAAAGAATTTTTCCATTTCCAGATGTTTGACATCCTTCACAAAGTCCTCATACATCTTATCGGTCATATTTTTTACTGGCAGTCTGAATTTTCCGCAGTCAAGCCCGATGTACTTCATGTATGCCTTACCGGTTGCAATACCACCATATTTACCAAGGAGAGAAACCATATCGACCGATTTTTGCTGCAGCTTCCTGGCTTCGTTGAGATATCCCTTGTCAAAAAAGCTTATGAGTGAATTATATAGAGGAGCAGCATAGTTATAAGTGCTTCCGACTGCACCACGGCAGCCCAGGATAAGGGCTGAAAGAAGGCATTCATCCCTGCCCCATAAAATATCATATTGACCCTCCCTGAAATTAATACACGACTGAAAATCCATGAAATCCTCGCTGGTGTATTTAATTCCGGCGAAATTGCTGACCATTCCTGATATTTTTTGCAGGAAACCTATCATTGGCATGTATACACCTGTAAGTAGCGGGATGTGATAAAAATAGACCGGCATTTGCGGGACAGCCTCAGCAATCCTTGCTACAAATTCCGAAAGCTGTGTATCATCAACAGGCTTAAAATAGTACGGAGCCACAATTGCTATGGCAGACATTCCAATCTCACGTGAAAAGACAGCATTTTCGATACATTCCTTATAGGAAGTCCCTCCTACCAGGTTAATGACTCGTACTTTCCCTCCTGTCTTATGGCATGCCATCCACTGTGTTGCCTGTATCTGTTTTTCTTTCTGGCTAAGGGAGAAACCCTCGCCTGTTGTTCCGTTGATGAATGCTCCTGTCACCCCGTTTTTTTCCAGAAGACTATAATATTCAGGTATTAACTCTGCATTGAGGTTGCCGTTTTTGTCCATTGGTGTGAACGGAGCTGCTACAATACCCTGGTACTTCCTGTGTTTTTTCATGATTCTGAAGAGTCGGATAAGGTTTATTGGCAAGTTCAAATATACCGAATTCTTTCAAAGAAATACTATTGATTATCCCGGGACTTCAACCTGTGTTTTTCATTGATTTTATGTAATTTTAATTGCTGCGATCAGTTCGCAGCCAGACATAAGTAAGGTACCCGGAATAAATATATGTCAGTCAATATTCAACGGGTATTTTCTTATGGGACTGATGGTGCATCACCTTGTTGTGTGCAGCATGCTTTTTATACATCATATTCATGGAGATCAGGGTATTACGCGACAAGTCAGTCATTCTGACATTTCTCAGGAAAAATAAGGAGATTCAGTTCTACCTTATAGGAGACCTTGATGACTTCTTCTGGCCACAGACAATATGGTACTGTCTGACTGATAAAAAGAACATTCTTTCCATTGCACTTCTGTATGCCGGAATGGAAATTCCGACTCTCCTGTTGTTCTATGAGGGTAATCCCAAATATCCCATGAAATTACTGAAACAGATCAGGCAGAAGCTCCCTGCAAGGATGTTTGCTCACCTGAGTCCCGGATTGATAGATATTTTCGGGAGACAGAACATAATCCATGATTACGGCCTGCATTTTAAGATGGTTCTGAGGAAAAGACCTGAGGAAATTAATGACCCAAACATCAGACGGTTATCAGAAGCAGATCTTACCTCGATTCTGGATCTTTATTCAGTAGCCTGCCAGGATAACTGGTTTAATGAACAGATCCTGAAAACCGGAAAATATTTCGGATATTTCATCGGGAAAAAATTAGCCGGCATTTCAGGAATTCATGTATACTCGAAAGAATTTAAAGTTTCTGCTCTGGGCAATATAGCCACGCATCCCGATTACCGTGGGCAGCATATTGCATTTAAGCTGACATCGGTACTTTGCAATGATCTGATCAGAGATGTTGAACTCATTGGTTTAAATGTCAAATCGGATAATGAATATGCTATAAAATGCTATAGCAGAATAGGTTTTGAAACTACCGGAAAGTATGAGGAATTTCTTATCAGGAATTCCTAAAAACATAACGCCTGCAGCTTACCGGCATTTTGAAAACTTTTTTAAAATTATCAACATGGATTGCAAAATAAATATTGAAGTGTATATTTACCGGCTGCAACCAAAATATTAGGGACTATGACTGAACAAAATCTTGTTTACAGCGGAAAATCCAAAGATGTATTTAATATTACGGAAGGGCCATATTCAGGCAAGTACAGGTTTGTATTTACTGACAGAGCTACAGGTTATATTGAAAACGGAATAACAATTTTTGATCCCGGATATGATACCGTTATAGGCGATATCCCGGGGAAAGGAGCTGTCGCCTGCAGGTTTGCCACACATTTCTTTAAGCTGCTAAAAAGTAAAGGAATTCCTTCACATTATATTGATACAATTACAGAAAATGAAATGATTGTCGAGCCGGCGATACCTCTGAGCATGCCTGCCGCATCACCTGAGTTCGCAGGTTCAGCACCTTTGCTGAATCTCGAATTCACATGGAGGAACAATGCAACAGGAAGCTTCTGGAGAAGATATCCGTTTGTAAGACCATGTATGAACCTTCGTAAAGTAGTTGAGGCATGGACAAAGGGAGACAGCGATATTCTCATTACTCTGGAAGCTCTTGAAGCAACAGGTGCAATGAGCAGGGAGGAAATAGAACAAAGCGTTGAACTGGTGAAGAACATTGCTGAAATCGTTTCACAGGAATTCACTTCGAACAATCTCCACGTTATTGACGGCAAGTTCGAATTAGGCAGACTGAAATACGGGGACGGCAAGATTGTTCTGATAGATGAGATATCCCCCGACGTTTTACGTGTGTGCAAGGGATATTCTCCCGATAAAGATGGCAACTGTACAGTCTATAAGGAATGTACGGTCACAAACTACTCTGACGGAAAGAGGACCATTAAAAACAGGAACCAGGTTTCTGCCGCTGACTTCATAAGCATCTTTCTGTAAGAAATCTGCCTGCGGCAATAAAGATCTCCATGGCATTTTTTTCGATCACCCAACCATGTTTTGGAACATTTTTTGCGGCATTTGATCAGGTACTTTTCCCATAACTGATCATAAAAATCAAAAGCTATGAATAAGTTGATGTCAATTGTTTTTCTGCTTTCATTTCTGACAGGTTGTGAGAGAAGCAGCGAAAATCAGAGCCCATTTCTTACGGCCAGAATTGTGGGTTTTGACCGGAACTGTTCAACCTGTATCCTTGAATTCCCTGAAAATTCCTTTGAAGTCAGTAAAGAAATCGGGCAGAGTCCTTTAAACTATTACGAGTCAATAAACCTGAACATAGGCGATTATCAGATCGGACAGATGCTGAAAGTCAGAATAAGGAAACCTGATACAGATGAATTTAAGGCATGCAAAACGTTATATCCAACTTATAATTACCTGGGTGTTTTTATAACTGATATGGAAGGTATTAATGATATGATTTTCAATAAACCTGTAACTTTATCATATCATGACTGTTTACATGATCCTCTGAAAAAGACATATATCTGTTTCGATTCTCTTCTGACTGACTCACGGTGCCCAGTTGGATTTTGGTGTTTCTGGGAAGGTAATGCAGAAGTAAGATTAAGATATCAGGCATACAATGATAAACCAGTCTTTTTCGATTTAAGCACCCATGTGGGATTTATTAATGACACAATTATAGACCGATACAAATTTACGCTTCTCGATGTAATCCCTTATCCTGTCGCGAACCACGAAACCAAGCCAGAGGAATATAAAGTAAAATTATTGATTGAAAAGCAGTAATTAAACTGTTCTGACAAATACTGGCAGCTTGAACAAGTAGTGTAAAATAAGATTCTTTATTTTCTACCTCATATGTAATAAAACTTTCATACATTCCTCTATATTTATGATTTACGTATAATTTAATCTTTTTGTCCGGACGCCAATGAATAACAAAACAAAACCGATCGGCCTTTACCCTGAAAATTTCGCCAGATTTTATGACGTAATTTATCATTCAGTACGAGATAGTGTTGATAATGAATACTTTCAAAACGTCATTAAGCAAACAAAGGGAAGGATCCTGGAGATAGGAGTTGGAACGGGAAGGTTGTTTACTAATGCTCTGAATGGCGGAGCCGATATCTACGGACTGGATATAAGTCCGGCTATGCTCAGTTTTTTATTAAAAAAGATACCCGAAAATCAGCATTACCGGATAAGTCTTCAGAATATAGTTGATTTCGAATACGATTTCCGGTTTAACCTGATAATTGCTCCATTTCGTGTAATGATGCATCTCCTTGAAAAAGAGACGCAGTTAAAAGCATTAAATAATGTCTATAGTCATTTAGATAAGAGCGGTACATTTATTTTTGATACATTTGTCCCGGACCTGAACAGGTTATTGAACGGATTCGACAATTTTGTTGATTTTAACGGTGAATATGAGCCGGGGAAAAAATTAAAAAGGTCTGTATCTACGGTTCCTGATCTTATAAATCAATTGATCAACATAAGGTTTAATCTCGAATGGGATGATGATTCCGGTCCGAAACAAGAGTACTGGAACGTACCGTTGAGATTCTTTTTCAGGTTTGAACTGGAGCATCTTATTGAACGATCGAAATTCAAAAAATACAGGATTCTTGGTGATTATGATGGTAATGAATTAAACCGGGAGTCGAAAGAGTTCATAGTGGTGTGCCAGAAAGAATAAATAATCAGCGAATAACAGGAACTTCGGTACAAATTCATTTATAACAGCACATTTTAATCAGGCATACTACTATTTTGATCGTATATTTGTATAAGTACAACAAAACTGAATCAGATGGATTATAACCAGACCCAGAGAATTCTTATTCCTCCTAATTGGAAGAAGTATGTTACCTATGGCGGAATGATACTTGCCGGTATCCTTGTGATAATCATTATCCTGACCGCATTTTTCCAGATAAGACCTGAAGAGGTTGGCGTGATCACCCGTTTTGGCAGATATATACGTACGGAGGATCCGGGATTGCATATCAAGCTCCCGATACTTGAAAGACTTTATAAAGTCGCTGTAGAAAGGCAGCATAAGGAAGAATTTGGCTTTCGTACAACCGCAAGCGGCATCAGATCTCAATATACCAAGACCGGGACTGCCTCCGAATCATTAATGCTTACCGGGGATCTGAACCTGGCAGATGTTGAATGGGTTGTACAGTACCGTATTGCTGATCCGTACAAATACCTGTTCAAGGTCAGGGAACCTGTTATCACAATGCGTGATATTTCGGAAGCATGTATGCGGCAGATTGTTGGAGACCGCACTGTGAACGAGGTATTGACTGTAGGAAGAGCCGAAATAGCAAACATTGTCCACCAGGAGATACAGAAGTTATGCACTGAATACTCCCTTGGTCTTAAAATAGAGCAGGTTATTCTACAGGATGTGAATCCTCCTGATCCTGTAAAGGATGCTTTCAATGCAGTAAACCAGGCTCAGCAGGAAAAGGAGACACTGATCAACCAGGCCAGATCGGAATACAATAAGATCATCCCGAGAGCCCGGGGGCAGGCTGAGGAAACAATTCAAAAGGCAGAGGGTTATGCCACAGAACGTGTAAACAATGCCCTTGGAGAAGCCACTCGATTTAATGCTTTATACAGGGAGTTTATTAAGGCTCCTGAGGTTACCAGGAAGAGGATCTATCTCGAAACAATGCAAAGTGTGATCCCAAGGCTTGGCAACAAAATTATTACCGATGAGGAGGGCAACAATGTTCTGCCGCTGCTCCAGATGCAGATGAGAAACAAATAACAGTTAAAATCATGAAGTACAATAAGATCATAATTCAGCTGGCTGTTGCATTAGCTGTTCTTATACTGATTCTGGATTCTGTGTTTATGGTAAAAGAGACAGAACAGGTTGTTGTTACACAGTTCGGCAAACCTAAGGGGGATGCCAAAATCACTGCCGGCTTAAAAGTAAAGGTACCTTTTATACAACGTACAAATTATTTTGAAAAGAGGTTTATGGAATGGGATGGAGATCCTAACCAGGTACCTACAAAGGATAAAAAATTCATATTTGTAGATACTTATGCCCGCTGGCAGATTACTGATCCTCTTCAGTTTTTTAAGCGTCTTACTGACGAAAGGGGTGCACAATCGCGACTGGACGATATTCTTGACGGGGAGACACGGGATTATATAGCCAACCACAACATCGAGGAAGTTGTACGGTCGGTCAACAGAATTCCCACTTCATCGGGATCAATAGGTGAAGAGATCGGGGACACGCTTTCAACAATCAGAGAAGGAAGGCTTAACATACAGCAAATGATCCTTAAATCGTCAAACGAGAAAGCCAGTGATCTTGGCATTGTGATCCTTGATGTACGCATTAAACGACTGAACTATGTCGCAGAAGTTCAGACACAGGTTTATGAGAGAATGAAAAGCGAGAGATTCCGTATTGCAGAGAAATTCAGATCTGAAGGTCAGGGAGAAGCTTCAAAGATAAACGGTGAAAAAGAGAGAGACCTTAAAACCATCCAGTCAGAAGCATATCGCAGAGCTGAGGAAATAAGGGGGCAGGCTGATGCCAGGGCAACGGCTGTCTATGCCGGCGCCTACAATCAATCAGGAGCTTCAAGAGATCTGTATAACTTTATTAAATCAATGGAAACCTTTGAGAAAACATTTGACTCTACAACAACAGTAATACTCTCGACAAAAAGTGAACTGTACAAATACCTGATCAGCATTGATTAGGTATATAACAGCCCTACCCCGGCTGTTAGATTCGAAACTGGATTAAGAACCTGTACCTGTCAATACTACCAGATATGAAGAAATACTATCTGTTACTTGCAATCTCCTGCCTGACAATGGGTTATTACACCCATGCTCAAACCTACAGCATAGTTATTAAAGGAGGTCATCTCATTGACCCGGGGAACAGCATAAATGAGGTTATGGATATTGCTGTAAGGGATGGCAGGATAGCTATGGTTGCTAAAAACATCGATGCAAAGCAAGGTATACAGGTAGTCAGCGCTGAAGGTTTTTATGTAACTCCGGGACTGATCGATATGCATGTCCACGTGTTTTATGGTTCAAACCTCGATCAGCAATACATGAACGGACCCAGTTCTGTGGTTCCCGACGGATTCACTTTTCGTAACGGAGTTACTACGGTTGTTGATGCAGGATGTGCAGGCTGGAGGACTTTTCCTGCTTTTAAAAGGCAGATAATTGAACAATCTCAGACAAGAGTCCTGGCATTTCTGAATATTGTGGGAGAAGGTATGAGAGGAGGTCCTTTCGAACAAAACCTGAAAGATATGGACCCGAAAACAACCGCTGAATTTGCAATAAAAAACAAAGGAGATATTGTCGGAATAAAACTTGCGCATTTTTCAGGACCCGACTGGAAACCAACCGATCTTACAGTTGAAGCAGGGAAACTGGCAAATGTTCCCATAATGATCGATTTCGGCGGAAGTGATCCGCCTCTATCCATTGAAGAACTGTTTATGAAACATCTACGCCCCGGGGATATCTTCACACATTGTTATGCGCAGCTTGCAAGCGGCAGGGAATTTATAGTTGATCCCAGGTCGTCAATGGTAAAGCCATTTGTGTGGGAAGCAATAAAGAGAGGTATTATCTTCGACGTTGGCTATGGAGGCATAAGCTTTGCATTTTCGCAGGGAGTGCCTGCAATAAAAAGCGGACTTTATCCTCATGTAATAAGCACCGACCTTCATATCGGAAGCATGAACGCAGCTATGAAGGACTTGCTGACTACCATGTCAAAATTCCTGGCGATGGGAATGGATCTGCAAAGTGTTATTAAGGCATGTACAATGACCCCAGCCAGGATAATTATGCGGGAAGAGCTTGGTAACCTGTCAGTCGGATCTGCTGCCGATATCACAATACTTAATCTCAGGAAAGGAAAGTTTGGGCTGTTCGATTATACCGGCTATAAAATTGAAACCGACAGGAAACTTGAGTGTGAAATGACAATAAGAGGTGGAAGAATTGTCTACGATCTGAACGGCTTAGCCGCCCCCATTATAGTTCCGAAGCGTTAACCATGCCTCTATTTCAATATACACGAGGCAACACAGCTGCCTTGAAAATATCAACTTACATAAACTAAATCTTATTATTATGAAAACTGAAAGAAGATCAGCATTGAAAAAAATGTTTGCCTCTGTGTTAGGTTTGATAGGACTTGGGCTGGCATCCAAAGCAACATCAGGAACACCGGAAGAAAAGGAAGCATCAAACATCGCCAGTTACCAGGATGTTCCTCTCTTCTCAGGTCACACAAAGTTCGGTAACCTTGTTTTTGTGGCCGGGAAAGGGGCGCATACAGCACCTTTTGAGATCAAGGCCCATACTGAGATAGTCCTGGAAGCGATTGAAGAGGAGCTTAAGAAGGCCGGTTCGTCGATGGAAAAGGTATTGAAAGTGAACGTATACCTTAACGATATTGCAGATTACCAGGGAATGAACGAAGCCTATAAAGGACGTTTCGGGAGTAAACCTCCGGTCCGCACCACTGTGGCTGTAGCCAAAGGCGGGGTTCCCGGAAATTCACTCGTCGAAATGGATTGTATAGCCTATATTTAACGTCAGCTCCAGGCTGAAACTGACTTTCTAAACTCAGGTGTAAAATGAAACGCAGAGAGGTTATCAAAAATATTTCCGTACTACCGGTTGCAGGACTGGCAATAACTGGTTCGTATAACCTGGAATCAGTTATTGCTTCTCCTTCAGCTTTTTTACCTGCCAGGCGGAACCTGTTTAAGGAACTTGGTCTGAGAACTTTCATTAATGCTGCCGGCACCTATACTTTCATGACTGGATCCCTGATGCCGGCGGAAGTCATCGAAGCAATGGTGGCTGCTTCCAAAGAATTTGTCCTTCTGGATGATGTTCAGGACAAGGTTGGAGAGAAAATTGCCTCCATGTGTCATGCTGAAGCCGCTACAGTGACGGCAGGATGCTGGTCTGCAATGGTATTAGGTCTGGCGGGGATTCTTACAGGCAGGGATCTGAAGAAAATAGCACAGCTCCCGGATCTCGATGAGCTTAAATCTGAAGTAATCACACAAAAGAGTCATAACACGGGATATGTTCATGCTCTCAAAAATACCGGTGTAAAGATAGTTGCAATTGATACTATTCAGGATCTGGAGAACGCAATCAATGAGAAGACAGCAATGATGTGGTTCCTTAATTATGCTGCACCTGACGGTCAGATACAGCACGAAGATTGGGTTGCCATTGGGAAAAAGCACAATATCCCGACAATGAATGATATAGCAGCGGATGTACCGCCGGTTGAGAACCTCTGGAAATATAATGATATGGGATTCGATCTGGTTTGTATTTCAGGAGGCAAAGCCTTGCGCGGTCCGCAAAGTGCGGGAATCCTGATGGGCAGAAAAGACCTCATAGAAGCAGCCCGTCTGAATGCACCTCCGCGAGGCGGTAATATCGGACGTGGAATGAAGGTGAATAAGGAAGAGGTTTTCGGTATGTTTGCAGCACTGGAAAGGTATATCAGTCTCGATCACAGGAAGGAATGGAAAATATGGGAGGATAGGATAGCTCTGATTGAAGCTGCAGTGAAAAAGATTAAAGGAATTACTACATCTGTCACTGTTCCGCCTGTTGCCAATCATACTCCCACCCTGAATATTGCCTGGGATACCAGCACCATACCAGTTACACGTGAGGAATTGCAGGACAGGCTTCGGAGAGGTAATCCGTCAATTGAGGTCGTCGCAGGAAAAGAAAACAGCATCAATCTGACAGTATTTATGCTGGAACCTAATCAGGAAAAAATCGTGGCAAGCCGTATTTATGAGGAATTGAATAAAGCCTCAGCAAAATAGTAGGTTTATATCTTCAATTATTGATTTCAGGTATAAATCACCATCTGACGTTCGGCATCCCAGCCCATACCTTTGATATACATCGTATAAAGTCCGGGCTGTGAGAATCCATCCCAGACAACCTCGTGCTTTCCGGGTTCAAGCCCGTCTGCCCTGAGCCGCCAGACCACATCTCCATAGGAGTTTTTTATATCAACGTATACATCGCTTTCTTCCGGTATATTCACTTCCATTACTATTGCATCGGACGAATCTGTTCCTATAGCTTTTATTGATGGCTGACTATCTGCAGAAGGTCTGCCGGTTCCCCACGACTTGTAATCGAAAGATTCGTCTACCATGTGATAGAGATCTTCCTGATGCCCTTCATAGTTTCTTCTCAGATAAAGTGTCAGCAATGGAGTACGCCTGAAAGTATCCAGGCTCACCTTTTTTGCACGTCCGTTCTTCCAGAGATAAACCGGAATGTCAAAAGGATTAAGGACATTTGATACTCCCCGCTCAATACCGATATGGAACAATCCGAAATTTCCGGGTTCATGTCCCGCCAGCCAGTGTGCAATAATATCAACCCTAAAAGCATCTTTGCCAAAGATTATATTGTTGCTCATGAAATCCATTGGCTTTCCATTATGCGGGCCGCCTGAGAAGCCATCGCCATCCCGGCCGTAAATTCCTTCAACTATATTTATCCCGGTAGGAGTAATGGAATATGAATCAATCATCCTCTGGATCCATTGTTCCATAAACAATCCTCCTCCATATGGAGGTTTTTCATTACGGCTTTTCCACCGAGGGATCCCCTCCGACTCATGTCTTTTCTGAAGCTCAGCGATTCTTTGCATGTAGTCTGGCTGAAAGAATCCATGGTAGCGTTTATCATATGTTCTGAAAATGTCATAATGTCCGCCGCAGTACTGGTAAAATGTTTTTGCCGTTATTCCCTGGAGGTTCTTCACTGTGCCGGTAATACCCATCTGGTGGGCTTTGAACTTGGCTATGTTTATAAGAAATGTTTCCGGATCTGTCATCGGAGCCATGAAGCCAACTTCCCTGAATACAACACCATCAACTTTTCTGAATATAATATCATCTTTCTCCAGGTCCCAGTAGTCCTTTGAGCTAAGGTCTTTCAGATCAATATTGTTCCGTTGTGCAAAGGACAGAAAGCCATAGTCTGCCCATGAATGAGGACATGCGCACTCCCTTATATAGAGCGATTCAGGTCCTTTATTCCTCACCGATTTCAGAAATCCCTCCAGGAAATTCATATCGGTCGTTATTCCAAGATGGGCAGCAGGATCATTCTGATCGATCCTTCCGGCACATGTCCAGTTTGGTTTACAAGTTATTTTAGTTGTATTTGGATAGCCAATGCCCCTCCGGGTTTTGACAAACATTTCCTCAGCAAGCCTGCGGGCTGCATCGTGTATTGCCTGTTTATCCGTTTTGTCGGTGATTGAGGTAAGGTTGATGAAAACCGCTTCGGGATGTTCCCTGATGAAGGGATGAAGATCAAAACCGGCACCACTATTTGCTGCAGGGCCTGCCACTGCATCGTATGCCGGTCCCATAATTCCTATCACACTTGCTGCCGAAGAGACTTTTATAAAGTCACGCCTTTTCATTTATTATCTTACTTTTTTGAAGGGTCTTTTCGTTCTCCAAAAATATATAATAATTGGTATTGTTTCTGCCAGACAACTTATTTATAATAAACTGATCTTTTGAGAACCTGCAGATCAGGTAGCGAGCGGTTGTCCTTTGGGATATCTTATCAGCCTTCTCCTGCCGCGATAATTGTCGCGTTTTGCGATAAACCTGGCATTAATATATTCACCCATATAGATCTGACCTGTGATTGAGTCACCCGTTAGTGTTCCCGAAAAAATGAATGGAACATTATCAGCGACGAGACGTTCGGAACTGCTCAGCTTTACCTCATCACCTGCTATTGTTCCGACCATTTCACGCAGGGAAAAATCTCCCTTGTGTGAACCCTGTATCCAGTTCCCATCCTGTTCAATGAAGAATGCATGACGGCTTTTACTGCTGTAAAATTCAATGTCTACAGCCCATCGTCCGCTTATGTCTGATGCCGGAGGAGCCATAGGTTCAGGCTTTGTCCTTTTCTGTGAGAGTAAATCATAAATCCTGTCACCCACTATCTTATCGTTTCCGGGCTGCATCTGTCCTGCTGTGATCCTGAGTGATGTTGTTCCCTCCTGCTCATTGCTGCCGCTGTGGACTGCAATTCGTGGTGGTGTTAATGAAAGTTCTTCGGCAGCTTCAGCCCCTGTTATATTCAGTCTGTCGGGGTTCCAAGAAATTGTAAGAACAGGACTGTGATTGTTGAGACCTGAAGGCTCATTGATTGTCGTGGTAATCCCCTCAATAGAAGAAACTCGCTTTGCTATGTTCGTGAGATACGAAAGCCATATCCTCCACTTCTCATTATGGTCGCGTGCCACCCAGGCTTCAACTGCAGCCAGCATACCGAGCATTTCTTCCCTGCCTACCTTATTATCGCGGCCGGTCCCGTGATGCGGTGAACTTGCCTGCCAGGCTGACATCAGTATATCTTTCTTTCCTAGCAGCAACCCTGCACACTGCGGCCCGCATATTGCCTTTCCTCCGCTGTAAGCCACAACAGTGGCACCATTCTGCAAATGGACGTTTGGTATTGTAAGATCCTCAGCAGCAGCATCTACCAGCAAGGGTATATTCAATGGCTTTGCCATCTCTGCCACACTTTCCACTGAAAATTTTTGTCCCGGTAAGGTATCATTCCCTGTCATAAGGTAGATCATAGCAGTTCCCGGATTGAGTGCTTTCTTAAGTTCTTCCGGAGTCTCAACAGTGATGATTGACACTCCTATGTTGCGGATAGCGTGGTCATATACATTACGTGAACTACGGGGTATGACAACTTCAGTTTTGTCAAAGCCTGTGAGATCAGGGATCCTTACGAGCTTTTCGGGATTTCCCCCTGCCACACATGCTGCGGTAACATGCTTCATCCCGGCAGCACAGCCTGCTGAGATCATTCCCCACTCGGCACCTGTCAACTCGGCAAGGCGTCTGCCGATTCCGAGCGCCAGCTCATCATACTGCACGAAAAATCCAGCTGCAGCATGCATAGCTTCTATTACTTCGGGTCGTTCGATGGATCCGCCAATAATAGTAAAAGTACCTACACAGTTGATTACAGGTTCAACTCCAATGGACTGGTAGATATTAGGTCCGGCAGATAATTCTCCGGATGAAGGAGATAACATCGATTCCAGAGGTAGAAAACCTCCGGCAAACGGTAGAATAGTGAGCTTTTTGATGATGTCCCTGCGTTCCATAAGTATTTCATTTTACTTAACAATCAGAAGGAATTGTATAGTAAAAATAAGTATTTTGGCATTCAAAACATATTATCACGTGATCCCGTCCTTTAATACTGGCATTTACCTTTTTGCTGTTCTCATAAGCGCCGGCGTCAGGTACTCCTCAAAGACACCAGATACAATTCAGATCGCAATTCCGGCTAAAGTGTTTTCTTCTGTAATTGTCGATGATAATAATGTCAAATGGTTTATCACCGAAGCAGGTATTGTAAGTTTTGACGGTGAAAAATGGAAATTGCATGGTGATAACGCAATGATACCAAAAGAGAACCTGAAGAGTATTGCATATGGATCCGGTACATCAGGGTCTGGTCTCTGGATTTCGACTCCAGACGGAGCATCAGTTGTAAAGCTTCCGGTTAATCAGGATACGGAGACAAAAACATATAGCCCTGATAACTCACCCATCCTGAGCAGGAATGTTTTGAGCATTTCAGCAGGCAAGAATCCTGTCCGGTGGTTTGCCACGGATAAAGGGATCTCTGCATTGAGAAATGAAAAATGGCTTACTGTTTACTACGAGCTGACATATCCTTTCAGCATGTTTGAAGCATTTCCGGTTACCTCAATGGGGACAAGTCCTTCCGGGGACTCACTTTATGCAGGGACCAAAGGAGCAGGTGTGATAAGAGTATACCGAAATGAAACAGACGCTATATCTGGTGCATCGGTATATTCAAAATGGGGCCCCATTATCCTCCCTTCCGATACAATATACAGCGTATTCATTGCTCCTGACGGCGCCCAATGGTTTGGCACTGACCAGGGTGTGGCACGGCATACCGGCAACAAGACACTGGAAAACTGGAAAATATTTACAGTTGAACATGGTCTTGCCGACAACCTTGTCCGGGCAATCACTTCTGACAGTGACGGGAGAGTCTGGTTCGGGACCAGAAAAGGCATTTCAGTATATAACGGTTCTTCCATAACAAGCTTTACAATGAAAGATGGTCTGAACAGCAATAATGTGCTTTGTATTGCTGCAGACAGGGATGGGGTGATATGGATCGGTACCGACAATGGTGTTAACAGCATTAAGAACGATGTTTTTTTAGGTTACAAATGAAATACGGAATTTTCACAAATCTAAAACCATAGTCATGAACAAATTTCTAAGCCTGATCGTTTTGTGTACCCTCGTTTCATGCAATGCCGGCAAAGATTCCGGAATTCCATGTTATGCCTGGATGGGCGGTCCCGGAAAAGCAACAGATGCTGAACTTGAAAAGCAA
This sequence comes from Bacteroidales bacterium, assembly GCA_015712185.1. Classification (GTDB taxonomy): domain Bacteria; phylum Bacteroidota; class Bacteroidia; order Bacteroidales; family VadinHA17; genus LD21. The sequence goes on along the minus strand of JADDYF010000379.1, from coordinate 3,144 downwards.
TTCACCGAGCTTAAACAGAAAGGGATCGACGGTCTGATGTATTCAGGAGGACAAAATCCTGAAACCTACAGGCATGTCGGAAAGATAGTGAAACAAGCCGGCCTCGAGTTCCATGCATGGATTCCTACAATGGTACAGAACAACAATCCTCTGATCGATCGCGACTGGTATGCATTGAATGGGCTCGGTGAATCGGCATTCGATAAACCTGCTTATGTTGATTACTACCGTTTCGTATGTCCCAACCGTGAAGAATTTTACCAGTATCTCGAAAAAATGTATGGTGCGATAGCCGATATACCCGAAGTTGATGGCATTCACCTTGATTATATCCGTTTCCCGGATGTAATACTTGCCAGGGGATTATGGGAAAAATACGGACTGGTAATGGACAGGGAATATCCTCAATATGACTATTGCTATTGTGACAAATGCGTTGCCGATTTCAAGGTGAAAACCGGCATTGATATCAGGTCAGTGGAAGATCCATCGCAGGTTCAGGAGTGGAAACAATTCCGGTATGACCTGATAACCAATATTGTCAACCGTCTGGCGGAAATGGTCCATTCAAAGAATAAACAAATAAATGCTGCAGTATTTCCGGGTCCTAATTCAATCGCATTGAAAATTGTGCGGCAGGAATGGGATAAATGGAATATTGATGCATTTTTCCCGATGAATTATAATGATTTTTATCTTCAGGGGACTGAATGGATCGGAGATATGTGCAAAGAGGCAGTAACAACTCTGAAAAACAGTAAGCCGGTTTACAGCGGATTGTTTATCTGTCCCGATCCTTCTAAGAAGGCGACTGAACCCGATCCGGAGAATCATGGATTAGTACCTGAAGAACTGGAGGCAGCTATAAGGGAATCGATGGAAAATGGTGCAACGGGAATTTGCCTGTTTACCCCCGGGAGGATGACAGAGGAAGACTGGGTGGTGTTTAAAAAAGCAATACGGAAGAAATATTCACGAAACGAAAATCAATTTTAAATCAGACAATTTCACTGAGAAATAATACAATCCGACATAGTCCGACATAAAATGAAAAGGAATTTTTTCAGAAAATTATGGGATTTGATAATTATCATGATTTCGATGGCCGGATATGTGCCTAAAAATGCAACTATTCCCAGGACAGGTATAATAGCAGCATCACTTGTATTCTCAATATACCTGACCCGGTTTCAACCATTCAATTCTGCACTGGCAATAATATATTTTATGTTCAGCGAGATTTTTTACCTTGGTTTTATATCAACTGTGCTTTTGGAAAATGGTTTAAGGCACTGGTTTATCAGAAAATGGGGAGATGAAAACAGAGGATACCGTGCATATGAGACAGTACTTGGGTTTCTTTTTTTCCATAACGGAGCAAGTATAGGTTATATAGCTTCGTCTACACCCGATACTCTCTTCCATGTGCCGGATAATTATCCGATCTTAATATTAATAGCGCTTATTTTCATTGCAGGTTTCACAATAAAGGTTTGGGCTGCAAAGGTGGTGACCATCGACATTTATTACTGGAAGGATATGTTTCTCGGGAGAAAAATTTGTGAATTTGTTGTTACAGGACCTTATAAATATCTGAGCAATCCCATGTATGGAGTAGGACAACTCCCGGCTTATGCCACTGCTATATGGTGCGGATCAAAATACGGACTGCTGGCAGCCTTTATTAACCAGTTCCTGATCTTCACGTTCTATTTCATTATTGAGAAGAAGTTTATTAACAGGACCTATCTCGCGGAAAGGTTAAACAAAGATTAAAACAGGACTATAAGGATTGCTGAGGTTATCTCTGCATCTGGTTTCTAACCACCATGTTGTTGTCAATAAGCCGGCTGTTATATGATTGGATAACAGCTTTTAACTTATCCTCCATCTGTTTCAGCAGGACCGGTTCGCTGTCCATTAAATTGGATTGCAGGAATCTGTCTGTCTTAAAATTGAACAATCCTGCCGGTTTGAAGTCTATCATAACAAGAATATGGTCCTTCATGTAGAGATGATAATTGCTGCCATTTGTATTAAACGCGAAAGATTCAGTCGAATCGTCCAGGAGGTTGTTGCCAAAGGCTATAAATTCCTCATCATAGTTCAGATAACTTAATACAGTGGGCATTATATCGATCTGCTGAGCTATCCGGTTCTTTATTCCTTTCAGATTGCTGCCTGGTTTATAAAAAATTACAGGTATTGAATAATAACCATAATCGTTCTGAAATTCCTTATGAATTAATTCATTGGTATGATCGGCTGTTATAACAAAAAGTGTATTGCTGAAAAAAGGTGCAGCCGATATCTTCCTGAAAAATTCCCTGAGAGCAAAATCGGTATAGCCTATAACCTCAACAATCGGGGCAGGGCCCTTCCTGAACTTGTTCTTATACTGATCGGGAACTATAAAAGGGTGATGTGATGATAGCGAAAAGATCGAAGCCAGGAATGGCTGCGGAAAGCTTTCCATTCTTTCAGCGAAAAACCTGAAAAAAGGTTCATCCCAGATTCCCCACATACCATCTGATCCATTATCATAAGGATATTTTTCAAGCCCTACATAATCATCAAATCCCGACATCCTCGCAAAGGAATCAAATCCCATTGATCCGCTGAGCGCACCATGAAAGAATGTTGTGTAATACCCTTTCTTTTTAAGCAACGACGCCAGCCCCTCTATCTGATTATTTGCATAATGAGAAATAGTGTATGGTGTTTCGAGTGAGGGTATCGATGCAAGGATTGAAGGCATGGCATCAATCGATTTCTTCCCGTTCGCAACCGACACTTCAAATGTAAGACTTTCGCTCAGGAGGGAATCAACGAAAGGTGTATATCCGGTGTAGGTACCACCATCAAGATCACGGTTCAAAGCACCAATATATTCACGCGAAAAGCTTTCAAGTATAATTATGACAACATTTTCGCGCGACATTGATTTTTCTCTGACAGGAATATAATGCGGATTATAAAGCTCCTTAAGCCGGTCTTCATTAAAAAAATTCTGTTTTACCAGTGCCTTTTTCCCCGAAGTCCTGAGCAGGCTGAAGGGAGTATTCAGTACTATTGCCACATCGCGTGGATTATCGACATAACGAGCAGCATTACTGATTGCTATCGGACGTGTGGATTCGTTCA
>JADDYF010000357.1 GCA_015712185.1 Bacteroidales bacterium | reverse complement strand
TTCTGGTGATGATGACCGGATGTAATAAGGACGACAAAGAGGTGTCAAAATTTGTTGGGAATTTTGTTATCAGCAGTGCAGTGCTCGATGAAGCTTTTACAGTTCCTACAAACGAGCAGGGAAATGTGTCCATCCCGGCTGGCACCAACATTACTGTAGCAATTCAGACAGCTCTGCTGAGTGCGGTAAGCTGTTCTTCTCCGGATAAGTCGTACGTTGAATTAAGAGAAGACAAATCGCTTTACCTGAGCTGCGAAGGCTCGAGCCCTTTAAATGCCGGGACATGGGAAGAGGTGTCTGCCACGTCATTGAAACTGAACATGAACGCTACAGCCATTCCTCCTGTCGGATTTGTCCTGACAGTTACCGAAATAGTGGAAGATTCAAACGGTTTGACCGGCGTAGCCAGCGTACCATTGCCCAAAGTAATGGTTGCAGGCATTATTTCGTCAATGCAGTTGACCTTAACTGCTGCAGCACCTGAGATGTTCATAGTAAAAATTTCAATCGAATTTTCGGAAAAATAGTATTGCGAAAACTCTGTTCCCGGTACTGGTTAAGGCTGCAGCTGGTTTTTGCCGGAGGCGGCAGCTGATTTATTTCTTGCTGCGCTTTGCATACTCCATAATATCCTCATAAACCAGGCTGAAATAGTACAGGGCGCCTATTTGTGCACTGCCGAAGCTGGTGGTGTAATAGTTGTTCAGGATGTTCGAGCCGCCCAGCTTGAACACGGTTTTCATGGCAGATACTTTATACGAAATATGAGCATCAAGGGTGGCATGTGCCGGAATCTCTCCTGCACCAAAGCTTGCCTTCCACATAAAGCTGTTCTGCCAGTGGATATTTAAATTAAATCCAAGGTTTGGAATGATCGCATGATGACCTACCGAAAGGTTTGCACGGTATTCAGGGGAATTGAACATGACTTCAACTCCGGGAGCATTAAGACTTTCCAGGAGCTTGTTAAAGGCAACACTGCTGCGTATCAATATGCCTACCGGCGTCATATAGTCCAGACCAACTGCCCATCCGCATGAAGAAACCGGCTCATCAGTGGTAAAATATGTCTCGAATAACAGATCTTTCTCTGTTCCTGCATCCTCTGCAAGCTGGGCTACAAGCTGCACTGCTTCAAATCCCTTGTATTTATTGTAAAAGGCATAAGTATCAAGGAACAGCTTCTTTCCGAGAAATAATCCCTTATAACCTATTTCAGATGAGGTAACTTTCTCAGGGCTTAATCCCGGTAAAACTATTGGTCCGTTTTCTGTTACCGGTTTGTCTTTGATTGGATTCCTTCCCGACATGGGATAAAGCGGAATTGAATTGAAATTATACTTGTTCTGTACCTTTGGCATTCCGCCTATTGTTCTGAAGATCCCTGTGTTGACATCCACCCACTGGTCTGCAATGGAGGGAAAACGATAGGCTGTCTGGACAGTGCCCCTGATGCTGTGTTCCTTAGCCCTGCCGGGGAAATAGATCAGCGAGAACCTTGGCGTATACTGTGCATCAAAATACTGATTCTTGTCGTACCTGAAGGCACCGGTTACCCTGAGATGATCTTTAATAAAGTTCTTATTGATCTGTAAAAATGTCCCGAACTGATTTATACCTATAGGATCACCCGGTTCATCGGCGAAGACGGTCCCCCTGCTGTTGACTGAACTGAGGCGGTTTGATATGCCAATCTGCATTTCCATAAAGGGGATGATCTCCTTGAAATTGTACATCCCCTCCAGCTGGTAGATCTTGCTGTTGTCAAAAACCATTGCACCTCCGTCGGTGATTGAGGCAGCGGTGATTTTACCGAGCATCGACTTAAATTCTTCTGTCCCATGAACCGGTCTGGCAGGCCGCGAAGAATCAAATATTACTCCTGTTTTCGGATCCCTGTTGTCAGCCATCAGACGTCCGAATCCATGTGCTACATCCATGTCACCTGAAATAAGTGCAGTTTGTGTGTATGCTGAAAGGTACTCTGTGAACCACTGTTCTGAAGGTTTCCACTCTTCGTTCAGCCTCAGGGCGGCACCACCGATATCATATGACGATCCTGAATTGTCTGATACTCCCCATGCTCTTATAAAATAGTTGGGATTATTCATCTCGATTTTGCCCGAAAGAATATTGAAATCGCGTGCTGCAAACCGGTTCTGGGCAGTATAGACGCTCGAGCCCTGGGCATAATTAACCTGAACAATTGTTTCAGTACGTTCATTCAGAAAATAATGCAGTGATCCCGCCAGCCTCAGATTTTTGGTTTTATCGTCGGATAAATCATTTTCGATCCAGCCGGTTCGCGTAACAAGCTGATCGGGGAAATATTGTATTGCCATGTTATAGAGTTCCTCATATTCCGGGGTCCCCGGTTCAATGCCCTGTGATTGTGCTATGCCTGCAATAACCTGGGGACCAACATCTTTCAGGTTTAGCGATACCAGCGATTCATCACCGTATGTATTCACACCATCATAACCGGGATTGGTCAACCGGGTTAATGAAGGATCGTCCAGGTCCGATCTGTCCCTGATGTCACCTGCCTGCCAGTCGGTTGCATTTAAATATGAACCCGTAATTTTCATGGCAATCCGGTTACTGAAGGCTTTGGCATATCTGACGTCTGCTTCAAAGACAGGCGTCGGATGGTCAAGAATCCCGGAACCAATGTTCATGACTCCCGACTGAGCCGCAACCGTAAGTCCCTGGTACTGGAACGGATCTTTGCTTTCCATCACAAGTGTGCCGTTCATTCCTCCAGGCCCGTAAAGGGCGGTCGAAGCACCGATAACCATTTCAAGGCTTTTTACATCTATCTGCGACAACCCGAATATGTTACCGGCAGAAAAGCTCAGTCCGGGGGCAATATTCTCCACACCATCGATAATCTGGTTCATCCGGTAATTTGTATAATCATTGAACCCCCTCGTGTTCGGCATGCGGAAAGTAAGGCCATGGACATTCATGTCTACCCCTTTTAACTGATATAAACCGTCGTAGAAATTTCCTGCAGAAATTTGTTTAAGATCACGAAGATTAAGCTTTTCAATACTGACCGGGGATCTCAAAATGTTTTCCTCAACGCGGCTGGCGGAGATCACCACTTCCTGTCCCAGAAGCATCTGTTCTTCCATTTTGATATCCAGGAAAGTGGTTTCGTCCTTTACTTCTATATCTTGCGGAACATAACCAACATATGAAATATGCA
>JADDYF010000307.1 GCA_015712185.1 Bacteroidales bacterium | reverse complement strand
GGCCCGCGGATAATGCATTTCATATTACCAATTCATAATAAGAGAGACAGCGACTGGAGCTACTCATGGGTGCCGATACTCGGACCAATGGCTGGAGCCGCGCTGGCAGCAGTAATGTTTGTAATGTTCGGAGGTCAATAACGACCGGTTGATGAGGCTTACTAGAGCTGAAATAATAAAGTATATCATTGCCGGGCTGTTCGCAATAGCTGCTATAACGATCGCATCGCTGACGGTAGGACGGGACATATATTACGGATCACGTGATGAAGGATTGCTTTCATTTGCAATAGTTAACTTCTCGGGATACCTTTTCTTTTTGTTCCTGCCGGTAGAAATAGCATTTGTCTATTACCTCACAGGCGATATTAATGTATGGGCTCTGAATGCTGTAGCGCTGGGCACTGCGATGGTTTCACAAACGATCGATTACCTGATAGGACTGTTGTTAAGTGCCAGGATCATCGACCGTCTTATAGGACGTAACCGTTATGAGAAGGCTGAGAACAGAATAAGAAAGTACGGGAATATTGTTATTTTTCTTTTCAATTTAACACCACTCTCATCTCCGGTGATATCGCTGGCTGCAGGTTTGCTTAAGCACCGTAAAAAGGATGCGTTGATCTTTACGTTTTCAGGTCTGCTTTTAAAATACATCCTGCTCACCCTGATTTTCGGAGGGTAGAGCACATGTACTCACCTCCTTAAAAAGAGAGTGCCCGGAAACCAAGTGTTCAGCCGGCAGACTTACGTTGCTTTAGTTTTTTCCGGGCACTGATACCTGATGCCTTTGTATTTAATTCCGGATGTTACCAATATCCCTGATTACGGAACCTGACTTTATATGAGAGAAGGCACAGGCTTGTATTTGGATTAGAAACAGAGTACTATCCGGTGTGATCCGGCATGCAGTTTTATTTTATAATCTCAACTACTGCATACTTCGATATTTTCCAGAACTCTGACGGATCTTTTATCTCGATATATGCAATTCTGTTTTCACCTTCCGGGACCAGTGCATATGAACTTTCAGGATGGTCGGTAATGAGTTTTGCATTCCTTGAATTAACAGGAATTGTCCTGGTCTGTGTAACATCAATTTCGGAGAAGAGACTGTCTGCAAAATCCCCGTTCAGGAATTCCCTTCTGCCAATACCAAGGAATCCTCCCTCTTTTGAAACCAGTCCTTTATCTTTCAGATCTTTGAAAGTGCCTGAAGCCAGGAATGCCTGATTTAGCTTATAGGTCTTGGTGCTCAACTGTTCGACCTGTTTTGTAATTGTATCTTGGAGAGCGAACATCCTCGTATTAAGCTGGCCAATCTCGAAATCCTTGTCGACAAGTGTCTGCTTCAGTTCAGCAATATCTGACTCATACTGTTTCACCGAAGCTTCAAGGGTCTCAATCCTCGTCTGCAAACCCGCGATAGTGCTGCCGGATGATTTCAGCTGGGCGCTCAGTGTTGCTATCCTTTTCTTATTTGCATCAAGCAGTGTATTGATATACTTGATATCCTCAAGGATCTGATCTTTTCTGTCCTTCGTGAATTCAGAATCGGATGAGGTCATGGTGATTATATTTTCCTTCTGTTTTATCGTAGCGAGATCTTTTTCAATCTGATCGAAGGTCATCAGCCAGTCGTTTATAGTAGAATCCCGGGTGTTCAGCTGCTCAGTGAATGAGACTTTCTGTTCTTCCATAAGGGCCAGCTGATTGTTATGATCACGTTTATAAAGTGAATAGGCCAGGACAGCAAGTGCCACCAACAGCACCAAACTGGTTACTGCAGTTATCAGAACTCCTCTTGTAAGTCCTTCCTTTCTGGCATCATTCATTTTAATTTTTGCGGCCGAATTTTCGCTTGTTACACGGTCAGAGCTTTCTTTGTATTCCATTTTAATTCCTCCTTTGTTAAATTGTTTTATAATCAGTTTATATAATTTTCTCAGAAAGTGAATTTAACACCTATGCCTGGATCGATCCCCAGGAACACATTGCCGTTCCGGTATATCTCTAACAGCGGCTTGATATCCACGCTTATAGCAAAAGGGATTGGAGGGATTTTATATTCAAGGCCTACAACTCCGTCGACACCAATCGCAAAATCATCTCCCCTGGTGTAGACCCTTCCTTCATTATATGTACCCGTGGCGAAAGCTACATGCCCGCCTCCTCCGTAATACCACTTCATCCCGTTTACATTGAATGCCGGTACATTCTTTTCATACAGGGCAGTTAAATTCAACCAGTTGCTCCAGATCCCTGCTATAAGCTCAACTTTTGATCCGCCGCCTGTCGGGAATTTAAAAGTAATGCCCGAGGTTTCCCCGGCCCTTATACCTATTGCTGCCCGGTATTCCCCGGTGAGGGATTGTCCCCGGACAACTGCTGTTATGATCAGGTATATTGAAACTGTGACAAGTATTTTTTTAATGATATTCATAGCCATAGTTTTTAGTACCATGGACTATCACAAATTGAGGGCCGATAAAGGATAAATCTCATAGAAATCACATTATGAGCAGATTGGCATTCTTGTAGTGAGTCAGAGTTTGTTCATTTTGAAAAAAAATTCTCATTTTGAGAAGATGAGAACTTATAATGTATGCCGTATACAGCGGGGAAAAAAAGGAGAGACAGAGTCTGCATCTCCTACTTGTCTTTTTCCTTTTCCTCTTTCAGCATCCTGTATATAGTGGAGACACCTATATTGAGCTTTTTAGCAGTCTGGTTTATATCATTATTGTATTTCTTCAGTGCAGCCTTTATGATTTTGAGTTCATATTCCCTCAGAGTCATATCGTCATCGGCGATGGATGATATCGTGTCGCCGTCATCGGTTGTAAAGTCGGATGGCTCTATCTCTTCATTTACCGAAAGGGTTGCTGCAAGTTCAACCATCGATTTCAGCTCCCTGACGTTTCCGGGATATCGGTAGCTCATCAGCTTTTTTTGCGCCGGTCCCGACAATCTCTTTAAAGGAATGTTATTCTCATTGCAGAATTCCTCAATGAAACGCCTCGACAGTATTAATATGTCATTCCCTCTGTCGCGGAGAGGTGGCAGTTCGATCGGCAACCCGAGGAGCCTGTAATACAGATCTTCCCTGAAATTTCCTTTTTTTACCTCCTCCTTAAGGATCTTATTGGTTGCCACAATTATCCTGCAGTCGGTCTTTACTGGTTTATTGCTGCCTATCCGGACAATCTCCTTTTCCTGCAGGACTCTCAACAGCTTTGTCTGTAAATTCTGCTGCATTTCTCCGATCTCATCGAGGAAGAGTGTACCGCCATCAGCTTCCTCGAACCGGCCTATACGCCGGAAGGAGGCACCTGTAAAGGACCCCTTCTCATGTCCGAAAAGTTCACTCTCGATAAGCTCGGAAGGGATGGCAGGTACGTTCACAGCGACAAACGGCCTCTCTTTCCGTCTCGAATTATAATGAATTGCTTTTGCCACCAGTTCTTTCCCTGTGCCTGTTTCCCCCGATATGACCACTGTTATATTTGTCTCGATGGCTTTTTCTATCAGCTCATAGACGTTTTTCATTACCGGGCTTTCGCCGAGTATACTCTGCCGAAAGCTGTATTTCTTTTGTATCTCCTTCCGAAGTGTGGAGATCTCCCTTTTAAGATTTATACCCTTGCCAAGGTTCTGGATCGTATTAAGAAGACGCTCCTTTATATCTTCAGATTTGGTAATGTAATCGTATGCACCCTGCTTCAGAAGAGTTACAACAGTATTTATATCTTCCTGTTCGGAGATCAGAATGACCTGAATATCGCCGTTCTCCTGGCGGATCCTTTTAAGTACCTCAAGTCCTGAAATATCCGGAAGACGGTAATCGAGTGTAACTATATCAGGCGATTCATTGAGGCATTTCAGGAAATCCCTGGCATTGAAGAAGCTTTTGACTTCATAATCCTGGTTCAGCGACAAAGTGTATACCAATAGCTTGTTATACCATTCATTGTCTTCTACCACAAAGATCTTCAGAGGCTTTTCAGTCATAAATTACCGGTTACCCGACTGGTGATCACTGCATCAAAATGCAAAATAATCAATAATAGCCGGATTTGCCAGAATCTCACTTCATTTTCGTAATATGGTCATCCAGGATCTCTCTGATAACTTCGAATTCACTGATCGATTTCCCGGTCAGCGTTTCAAGAGATTCGGTTATGTTACTGGTACGGATACTTTTTTCAATTTTACCGAGGAGTTCATAGAGATTCATAGCTCCAATATGCCTGCACGGCGACATTATTTTATGCGCAAGGTTTGCAGCCGATTCCCACTGCTCCGAGCTGACAGCCTCCTGTATCTCTTCCAGCCCTTTCTTCGTAGTGGTGTTAAATGAGACCAGCATCTGCTTTACAAACTGCTCGTCGCCTCCGGAGATCTGGTACAGGCTGTCCAGATTTATTTTACCGGTAACAGGAGGTTTGTTATCCCCGGTACTGCTGTCGAAAGCCATTGTCATTTGAGCATTTTTCTTAATAACTGTCGTAATGGTCGACAACAGTATATCTTCAGTAAAAGGTTTTTGTATGAAACTGCTCATACCCGCTTTTCTGTATTTCTGCCAGTTATCATCTATCGGAGCAGCCGAGATAAATACAATCGGCATATCGGTTTCCGGCAGCTTCATTTCTTCCCTGATGAACCATGCGGTCTTTACACCATCCAGACCCGGCATACGTATATCCATGAACAGCAGGTCGAAATGTTCCGTTTTAAGGATTTCAAGTGCATCCATACCGCTGACAACCTCTTTGCAGCTTATTTTCCACCTTTCAAGGATCTTCCTGAAGAGCAGCCGGTTGTACTCTTCGTCATCAACTATCAGGATTTTCAGGTGTGAAATCTCTTCAGGAACAGTTAAGGCAGGTACTACCTCTTTTAAAAGAAGGTTCTCATCACCAACTGTATATGGAATCCTGCAGATAATTTCAGTGCCGCGATTCTTTCTGCTCTTCACATCTATTGTACCGTGATGCAGATCGATCAGCTTTTTTACAATTGACAATCCCAGGCCTGTCCCGCCGTATTTTCGTGTAGTGCTCATCTCTGCCTGCGTAAAATCATCAAAAATGACTTCCAGCTTCGCTTCATCAATTCCTATCCCGGTATCCTTAATATCAACTACCAGGTCAATTTCTTCGGGATTCCTGTGAATGCCGGACACAGCAATATGGACGGTTCCGTTCTTCGTGAATTTGACTGAATTGCTTACGAGGTTTATCATGATCTGCTTCAGACGATACGGATCACCCAAAAGAACTGGAGGAGTATCCTCACTTAATGAATAGCTGATAGTTGTATTGTTATTCTGAGCCTGTCTGTCAAACAATACATAGACATCGTAAAGTGTCTGACTGATACTGAAGTGGACTTTTTCAAGGGCCAGTTTGTTATTCTGGAGCTTCGAAAAATCAAGTATATCGTCAATAATCTTTATAAGATGGTCAGAAGATGATTTGATGATCTTAAGTGAGTGTGTTGTATTTTCGTTAAATGACTCATGAAGAAGCTGGTCTGTAAAACCTGAAATAGCTGTAACCGGCGTCCGGATCTCATGGCTCATGTTTGCCATGAAGAGTTCCTTGGTCCTCGCAAGCTTTTCAGCTTCATCTTTTGATTGCTGCAGAGCAACCTGATATGCATATGCATTTCGGATGAACCTTATTATGATAAATAAAACCAGGATTGCCAGAAGTCCGCCTGATATAGAAAGCAGAATAAGCCACCTGTATGTCTTTTCAGCAATCTGACTGGCAGCCAGCGCTTTTGCCTTATTCTTTTCGGTGACCTCACTTTCCATTTTAGAGATCAGGTCATAAAACTTCTCCTTGATCTCACTGTTGGTTATTGCCAGCATGGACTCCTGGTTTATCAGTTCACTCTTTGTTACACTCTCCTGGCGGACTATCTTGTCAATATCTTTGACTATTATTGTGTCCTCAAAAAGGGATCTTTGATCCCGGCTGAAGATCCGCTTAAGAAAACCCGGTTCTTTTTTCTGGGCAGAAGCAGAAACACTGTCAATCTGCGAAGACAGCTGCCTGAGATATTTCATCACATTGTCATCACGGTTAAGGACAAGTAACTCGTTCCACATGACAAAGTTTTCCTCGATCAGGTCGCTTATATCTTCAGTCTGTTCAAGCAGGACAGTATCCTCGCTGAAATCAGATCTTAACCTGTCAACCTTTTTAAAGATATTGGAAGCAATATCATAAAATGGTTTTATATCCAGCCAGTTCCTTGTGACAGAAAAGATCCTGACGCTATTCTCCGCTTCTTCAAGATCCATTGAGATCTCACGAATGTTAAGCAGGCTTAATTCGGGCTTTTCATCTGTCTGGATGGCGGCAACAATTGAAGAGAGATTCCTGTATGCCAGAAAACAGGTGGCAGAGAGAAGGATGAACCCGGTTGCCATCAGGATCCCAATCTTCAGCTGGATCGAATTTTTTCTTAAAGAATTTTTATTTGGATCAATCATTAATCCAAAGTAACGCAAAATTTGTTTTCGATATATTGCTTGAGATAAAGACAACAAAGTGCAGGTGCGAGGCTGTCTTTCACAACAAAATAATCATAATGGATGAGATTGTTTTTATCTTTGACAGATTTCGATTGTGAAAGCAGGACAATCATGGCATCGCAGGCATATTCCCTCAGCAGTTTGAGAATGTGAGCGGCATTTATGCCATTTCCGAGGTAATAATCAAGAAAAAACATACTTTCCCTGCAGTCAAGCTCATCGGATTTAATCTTCCTTATAAACTCACCTGCATCAGTAAACGAACGGAGAATCAGCTGGTACTCTCCCCCGAGCAAAATGGAGTTAATACTTTGCTGGATGGAGTTGGAGAGAAGGTTGTTGTAATACTCATTGTCCTCAAGCACAAACACGTTTATTGTCTTCTTCATAAGGGTGGCATTTGACGTTCCTGGAATTACCTCCCAACAGTGTGCCAACTTTATGATTTCCATTTCATCGGTTTGCATCTGGTTCAATTATAATGGTTTACCCCGTTGAACTATTTTTTATGACAACAGAAGTGTCAGTATTATTTCTCAATTTGAGAAAAAGATTCTTAGGCAGTGTTAATTATTTAACAAAACATTCAGGTTAAGGTTCAGGCCGTAAATTCCCGCAGACCGGACGAAGCACACATGTCCCATATTTTTCAGATTTCCGGAAGGCTATCTGGCATATTTTTGCTAATATTACTGATAAATAGAATTATCCTTCATTTATCAGCCAGCCTCGTCGTATTTAGAACCTGCAATTAAAAACGATGCATAAATGACCTTAACGGAAAAGAACATAAAAAGCATTAGTTCACTTTTTCTGGTATTGGCATTTTGCGTAACCTGTACCAAAGAAAGTGAAAGACAACCTGAACTGAGGGCAGTATGGATTCATCCCGGACTCTTCAATGTGGATGAAAACAAGGCAGCCCGGCAGATGGACAGCCTGTTCGCTATCTATCAGGAGATCGGAATTAATAATCTGTTCTGCTATAATACAACAAAGGGAGAGAACAGTTTTACATGGGATTATCTTGACATGCTTCTGCAAAAAGGTCATGAAAAGGGAATCAGGATCCACCCGATCTTCTACCCCGGATATACCGTGAATCTTGAAAAAGAACTTAAGGATCATCCTTCATGGCTGATCCGTGATATGGACGGAAAATACCAGCCCCATTTCAATCTGGCTAACCCCGAAGTGCAGAAGTACTGGATCGGCAGGATTAATGATGTGCTCAGGTATGATATTGACGGGATACACCTCGATTATATCCGGGTTCCTCTCGAGCAGGTGTACAGTTACGATAGCCTTACCTGTGATGCATTCAAAAAAATATACGGAGTCACACCTCTTGAGATCTCGCATGACTGCGGAAGCATGATATGGTGCGAATGGATCAAATGGAATGCCGGCCAAATCACGGAACTCGTAATTAAGATTGGTCAGGCTATAAAGGATTCTGGTAAGCCTGTGGTTCTTGGTGCTGATGTGTTCCCCGATGAGGAGACATCAGGCGTCCTCATTGCCCAGGAATGGGGAAGATGGGCCAATGAAGGGCTGATTGATTTTATCTGCCCTATGCTCTACACAAATAACACTGGTCTGTTCAGGGAGTATCTCAGGAATGCAATTGATCTGGCCGGTGGTAACTGTACTGTTTATCCGGGTATCGGGGTTCGTACATCACACAACATCATTACAAAAGAGCTTATTGTAGAAGAGGTGAAGATTGCCAGGCAGGAGAAAACAGGCGGAGTGGTCTTCTTCTCGGGTTACTCATTTAACAAGGAGTTAAGGGATACGTTGAAGACAGGGCTCTTTAAAGAGATTTGAACAATTGTTTTCTTGGTCCTCGGTTCTTGGTAATGGATTTAAAAATCATTCTGATCGAGGCAACCGTCAACAAGTAACATTCAAATACTGATAATACATTAATTCATTCTGTTATGGCAAAAATATATTATGTTGGTGACTGGGCAGTCCTTACAGGACCTACCTTTGCTGAATCACCATTTCAGTTTGCCCCGAAGGGGCTTGAGATATTCAATTACGGTACGTGGCTGAAGAATGCCCTGGAATCAGACGGAAAGCATCAGGTGAATTCTGTTGCCAGCTGGGACTTCTACAAGCTGCCTCCCGGAGAATATGAAAAAATCCTTGAGGAATATGACGTTATCATCTTCAGCGATGTGGAAGGCAAGCTGTTTCAGTTGGCCCCCGATTTCTTTGTTAAAGAGGAATTCGGAGGAAAAATACTCATATTTCCCGACAGGGTAAAGCTGACAAATGAAGCTGTTGCCAGGGGAAAGGGTCTGATGATGCTTGGAGGCTGGTATTCGTTTACCGGTGAACTTGGGAAAGGAGGCTGGGGAAGGACGAAATTCAGGAATGTTCTTCCTGTGGCATGTCTCGAGCAGGAAGACCTTGTGGAGAGCACTGAAGGCTTTTACCCGAAAGTAACAGAAGCCGGGAAAAAAGTGTTCTTTGAGTCTGATTTCGAGGGTATGCCTCCGATACTTGGATATAATGAGACCAGAATAATACCGGAAGGTGAGGTCCTTGTCACAATCGAGGAAACAGGACACCCCCTGGTTGCAGTCAGAAAAGTGGGTAAAGGGAAGGTAATGGCTTATACATCAGATCCTGCACCGCACTGGGGACTCAATTTCGTGTACTGGGAGCACTACAATAACTTCTGGCTTAAATGTCTCTCTCTGGTATTGCCGGGTTGACCACTTTCATTTAAGCGATGAACCGCATTAAACCATGCATAATAGTTTTATCGTTAATAATCCTTTCATCATGTAAACATGAGCAGGCTACAAAGTCTGATTTTTTTTCCGGGGACTACTGGAAGAGCCAGGCATTGAACGATATAATGCCTTACTGGACAAGGTATTCACGCGATATGACGGCAGGCGCATTTTATACAAATCTCGATTCCGCATGGAACACATTCGGCAGCCTGGATAAATACCCCAGCATGATATCGAGGCATCTGTTCAGCTATTCGGCGGCATACCTGTTATCGGGAAATGCTGAAGACATTGTGATTGCCGACAGTACCACGAAATGGCTCATCAGATACGCATGGGATAAAGAGTTCGGAGGCTGGTTCGATGCTCTTGACAGAAATGGTAATCCTGTCCGGACAACGAAAACAACTTTTGTGCAGGTCTATGCAGTGACCGGACTCACCCTCTATTATTTTGCTACCCGCGACACTACCGCATTAAGATATATTGAAAGATCGAATGACCTGCTTGAATCCAAAGTCTGGGATAAAGAATCAGGAGGATATTATAATGTCATGAATCGCGATTGGAGCATCAGCGACAGCAATAAATCGTTCAGTTCACAGGTAACGCCTGTCTCGGGTTACCTGTTCTATCTCTATCTGGCAACAAGGGAAGAGAAGTATCTCAATCAGATCAGCAGGATACTGGATGTGACAGTAAATAATATGGTCGATCCCGAAAGCGGATGGGTCCTTGAAGATTTTGAAAGGAACTGGACATACCTGGAGGGAAGGGAAGGAGCCTCAGAGATCAATATCGGCCATAACATTGAGGTTGCCTGGATGCTGTTGCGAAACTACCTCCTGACCCGAAACAATACTCACCTGCAGGCAGCCCTTTCACTGGCAGCTAAGCTTTCCGTGGCAGGCTTTATGAAGGATAACGGTATCTGGCTGACATCAACAGGCAGGTTGGCTTCCTCGCAGCAGGCCACAGATACATACTGGTGGATCCAGGCATACGGAAATATCTTCAGCCTCTATTTGTATCGTGCAACCGGTGAAATAAAATACCTTGCCGATTTCAGGAAAGGAGCTGCTTTCTGGGATTCAGAGTTTATTGATCCGGTACATGGCGATACATATTTCAGTGTCGGAAAAGACGGAACCGTAAAGGATGCAACCAAAGCAACGCAATTCAAGACTTCATATCACAGCATAGAACATTGCCTCCTGAATATGCTTTGTCTGAACCACTGGGTGAATGATGCTCCGGTTGAACTTAACTTCAGGATAAACGCCTCAGACGATGGTGACAGGTTATTCCCTGTTCTTCTGGAAGACTGGGATATAAGGATTCAGAGGATCCTTATCGATGGAAAGGATCAAACATCCCGTGCAGATAATCAGGCAGTTGTTCTGCCGATACTGGTAAACTCACATATTAAGGTTGTGCTGTCGAACCGCGATTAGTTAATAAAATTATACACAATCATTATGTCTGAGAAATCAACAACCGTAAGTCCGGGATATTTACTGCTGGTTGTGATTGCCTTACTCTGCTTTGCCGCCTGCAATGTTATACTCCATGACGGTAATGAGGAAAGGATCACAATAACTCTCAGTAAGAAGCGGGCGATGCCCGGGGATTCGGTAAAAGTCGAGGTTTCTGTGATCCCGCTGCATAGTTCTGAGAAAACAGAAATATTTCTTATGACACCGACAAGAGGCACAACAGAACTGTCTCTTGCGAAAGATTCAGGGACTAAAGGAAAGATTACGGGTGAGATACTTCTTGACAGGGATTGTCCATCAGGTTTTTATGTTATCACCGCTATGCAGCAAAACGGGGGAAAAAGTTGTGCAGGAAAGGCTTCATTTCTTGTCGGCAAGGTGGTACTCGATTTTGCAATAATGTCAAGTTTCAGCGATTCTGCGACTGCAGTTGATATGGAAACATATCTTACCAGGTTTATCAGTACGGGAGGCAATGCTTTGACGCTTCATGCAAATATGGCTGCTGAAAAAGTATGGGGAGGCACTACAGAGATGAAAGCTGTCTGGGCTTCAAAAGTCTGTAAAAATGCAGCGGATGCCCCCGACGACAGGATAGAAATGATGCTTGACCTCACTGATAAAGCAGGGCTCCCCTCGTTTTTAAGCGTGTCATGGGATCTCACCGACAGCACTCTCACAAATAAAGATTACATAAACAGTATCCGGGATATTACCTGTGAATTATGGGATATGTTCGGACATCATCCTTCGCTGATCGGATTTTATTCTTACCAGGAAGGCAGCGGCACCTATTTCACAGAATATATGAGGGATTTTTGCAGTATCGTCAAGAAGAACAACAAAGGTTTGCTCACCATGTGCGCCCCTAATATCGACGATCCTTTGCTTGCAGGCTATCTTGCTGCAATTGATGACCTTGTTATATTGAACTACCAGGCTCCAATAATGACATCATACCGTCCCGACAACCGCAAATTGTTTCCCAACAGAAGGGCCAGGGATGTAACTTCACTCTCAGCCGGAGCAACAAGTGTCAATAATAAGATAACCCTGTCGCATATTGAGTTTATGGGATATCTGGAAAATAACGTTGCAGGCGCTTACCTTACGGATTACAGAAATATTTTCAACCAGTTCGCATCGGTAGCTTCTGCCTTTGGTCCGGACGGAATAACATTCTTTACTTATTATACATCTATTTATTTCAACTCCAAAAAGCTGCCGGCTGAAACAGCCAGTGCAGCCAGTGCTGTTATTGACGGATTACAGGCCTACTACCTGATATCGAACGAAATAGCAGGCCAGTCAAGCCATCTGGCCTTGTATGTTCCCTATAATGACTGGTGCATAGAGCGATGGACAAGTTGTTTTCTGCCGGCAGCTGACGCAATGCGTAATCTCGGCATCAGCACTGAAATAATACCCTTCATACCCGGGGAAGGGGAAGATATCCTGCCATACTACCCCTTAAGGATAAATAAAGCGCAGCTGCAATACCTGCTTGATAACAAGTATGTTCTTATTTTGCCCGATATATCAGGCATGCAGGAAACCGACAGTGAGCTTATTGAAACCTTTGTCAGGATGGGTGGAGTTGTGATAGCATTCGGACCGCGGATACCCTATGGTGACAGATTTAACAGGGAAGCGCTCTGGGGTGCTGAAGAAATAAGCCCCATACAGAACAATTCCATGTTCAGTAAGATCAAAACCATTAAGTCTCCCGGAGAAAGGACAAAGACCGGTGCAACAACCGGATTCAGCCCGTTAATATCGACTTCATGGAATCCTTCTCCTGATAAAAGAATCGCCGATTTTGCGGACGGATCGTGTGCGGTATTTTTCAATAATTACCATAAAGGAAGAACTTATACAATCTCCCTGAGCATGAAAGATGCTTCCGTTATTATTCCTGACCTTGTGAGGGATATTCTTGATGATGCCCTGGACACTTACGGGATAAGCAGACCATTCGATATTTACGGCATCCACGATAATATGGATGTTGCAATGAGCGGGAAAGAAGGTAAGTATTCAGTCATGGCTGCCAACTATAATAATGTTCCTGTTGAATTGAGGATTAAACCATTGTTTG
>JADDYF010000300.1 GCA_015712185.1 Bacteroidales bacterium | reverse complement strand
TGTCAATCCCGTGCGCGGCTGCATACAAAGCATCCGTGGCGCCGGTGTTGTCTGCACCCTTGGCCTGGGGAACGAACCTGTTCCCATTCTGTTGAAGGAACTGATCTGGAAAGAGGGTACCATAATCACCTCAAGAGTATCACACGGTGAGTTTGCAGAGGCCATCGAAAACCTGCAGAAGGGAACCCTCAGGCCTGATGCACTGGTTTCCGACATACTGCATCCTTCAGAAGCCCAGAAGGCTTTCGAAATGCTTGAGAACGAACCGGCCGGACACCTGAAAATATTACTTAAGTTCCTGTAAATCTATACACCATTGCGCCCTTCGACCACCGTAGCTTTCTTTGACCGACGAAGCTTTCTTTGACCGACGAAGCTTTAGCGAAGTCGGTAGCTTAGGTGGCTTGAGCCTTTGAGCCATTATCTTTCTTTTACCGGTTTGACAATCACCGTAAAATCATACCTCTCCGGCATCACCTGATATTCAGGAAATACCGACAATGCTGTGCATCCTACCCCGCTCGTTGCATAATCAAAATTAAAAGTAATTCCATCAAACTGTCGAAGCTGATAAGTATACAAAGCTTTTGTCAGATTATCCGTAGAATATGGATGAGCGTTGAAATTGAACAGCCTGTTTCCGCTGAATTCCAGTCCGACTCCAACGTCATCAGTCATCCTCACCCAACGATTGTCAGTTCTAAGCCCGTAATCCTGCGGGATCAGGTAAGGCTCATACATGTCAGCTACAGTAGATTTGTAAATGCCGATCCTGTATCCGCTCTTCCTGTCAGGATAATTTTCCTGGGGACCCCTGCCATACCATTCCACATTCTTAAGAGATTTTATAAGGATCCATTCCAGTCCAATCCTTGGAAGCCAGGCAGGAGTATCGCCATTCGGGATCACTGAATGTTGTATTGAAATTTCACCGTTCCCTGAAATCATATACTTATACCTGTTTAAAAAACTCCCTCTGCCTGTAGCCATCATTACAATATTCTTAACAGTGATTTCCACAGTATTATTATCCGTCATTTTGAAAGTAAAATTTTCCGGAATGGTTTGCAATGAATTGAGCCCGGCCGAATACCACTCTGATGCAGCAAACCTTCCGTATCCGTCGATCCTGTGTCTTGAGTTTGAGGTATAATAATTCCATTCATCTGTCTCATTGGCAAGAGGCGCACGCCACAGGTTCAGGTCTGCTCCCCTCTTTATCATCTCCTTTCCTGAAACCTGCATGGATGCCAGGGTTCCCGTATTCTTATCGAAGATATATTTGAAATCCTTACCATTTATTACGAGATTTTCATTTCCCTCATTTATTGTTAATAAATTAACAGAACTATCGTCAGATTCTTTTGCCGGTACAAACCATGAAAGATCAAACTGTTCCCCGGCAATCTCAAATCCGTCATCCGCCCATAATGTCCTGCCTTTCTGACAGAAAGTGATTAACAAACGGTATTCAACTCCTTCCTTAATTACCGGTTTGCGGTAAGGGATTCTGACTATCCCTGACTTCTGAGGAGCAATAGGTGAATTTAAGTCTCCTTTTTCAATGACCTCATTATCAGCCTGTAACACCCAGACACCTTTTAATTGATCCAGATTTGTAAAGAGATATCTGTTGGTTATTTCAACCTCCCCGCGTTCAGCCGAAATCAGACGGGCAGTAACCGGCTGTCCCGATTTTTTTATTTGCCACATCTCAGGTTGGGGGCGGCGGTCCGGCCAGATAGAGCCGTAGGTCCTTGCACCGATCCCGTAACTGAAGAATTCTCCGCTTTCGGTCATTTGCTCAAAATCGAGCCACAAAGCTGCATTCTTTCTGGTTTCAGGTGAAGGTGATTTCAGGGTTCCGTTTGGGATGACTCCGGCGAATATGCCGACCTGGTCAATTATTGCGTCACAAATATAGACAGTTGTCTCCTGCCCGTGGATCTCTGCATTCCTTCCTATGTTTACAGGGAATGGAGTGTTCCTGATGTTTCCCGATACTGCTTTCTTATCACTTACCCTTCCATCAATATCAATAAAAATTGAACCGCCGTCGTAAGTTGCAGTAACAAAGTGCCAGTTGTTCTCCCAGTTTTCAGGCAGGGCAATCTGCACTTTTTGTTTTAACCTTGTTGTTATATAAAATTCCAGCGAATCTTTTCTCACCTGCATGATACCAAACTGGTAATTCCCCTTGGTTATAAGGGTACCGGCTGAACTGCTGAGAGACCTTGGATATACCCACAAAGTCAGGGTAAGGTTGTTTCCGGCAATTTCCAGTGCTTCATCCCTGTAAACCTCAACCCACTGATCATGTCCGTTCAGGTCTATTCCACTACCTGTCACACCGGCGACAAGCTTTGCATGACCCATCACATTTACCTGGATATTATTATCCGAAGCGTCTTTGAGACTCCTTACCGGTTCAGTGATACCTGTGCTCACAAAATCCCAGATCGCCCCTCCCATGCTCCTGGGATGATCGTAAAATGCATCCCAGTAGTCGTCAAGACCTCCGCCTCCATTTCCGGTCACAGCGAGATATTCATCCAGGAAGGAGGGTCTCGGATCGTCACTTTCCGGAACAAGAAAAACATTTGTTATCAGGCTGAACAGCTGAGGGTAGCGCGGACCGATAATATCCTCACAGGGGTGTACAAAGGCATTGCCTCCGTACATCCAGAAACGGGTCTTATCATATTTTTTGCCCTCTTCGATAACTGCACAGAT
>JADDYF010000299.1 GCA_015712185.1 Bacteroidales bacterium | reverse complement strand
ATACAAATTCTTGAAAAAGCGGTTTCTGAAATGGCGATGAAAGCAAAAGGTGAAGAAGAATTATTTAAGGCATACTTTGAGAATAATTTGGTAAAATTTGAGAAGGAGTTCTTAAAGCCTTTTGATTTTAAAAATCCGCAAATGAATAAAATGTATGATATAGTATTCACAAAGAGAAATACCAGTTGGGTTGAACAATTCATAGAATTATCTAAGGGAAATCCTAGTTCATATTTTGTTTTAGTAGGATCAGGTCATTATTTTGGGCCAAATAATATTCTGGAATTACTGGAAAGCAAAGGATACACTATTGAAAAGATATAAGCCAAAATATCCTGGTGAATCTGACAGAAAGATTACTCATAAGTTAAAGAGGCTGGTTTGCTAATGGACATTCAGTTACTGGATCATCTTATAATTTTGCCAGTTGAAGGCTACAATAGTTTTGCTGATGATAAACAATCTTCTCCATCTTAAAAATTATTCGATAGATTATAAAAGAGATAATGATAAATACAGTGTTTAAAATTAATTTTATTATATGGTTTGGATGGTCATTTTTAGATGGGTACCGATGTCCAGGATCGCTGGAATTTCAATTCTTTTATTCCGCCAAAATAATCAATTTATGGATCTCTTTAATAAAGCCTGCAGAGAATGATACCTATTTTATTTAAATACCTTAAATTGTATGCAATGAACCACTTTAAAACCAATAGTTTATGAAAAAGATCCGAATTTTGTATAATTAGTGCTTGTGGCTGGTCAGTTTCTGCTGACCTTTCCCCTTGCTTCTCCCGGAAAATGTCCCAGAGCCAAATGGATGACCTTTAAATGTGGTTAGATTATTAGAATAATCATTCTTTTTGTCATGCGTCCGCATTTTGCAGCATAATATCCTCCGCGAACCAGGCAAAATAGATTAATTACTTTTCTTCAGGAGAATCAAGAGGAGCCTCCAGGTGTGTATCAATCTCCTGGATAACATCATCGATATCGACGTTCTTCTGAGCATGATCCTCGGACAACTCTTTACTTTTTTTAGGATCTTCCTTAGGAGCCAAATCCTGTTTCTGTCTAAAACGCCGCTTCATAATAACGCTGATTTCAAGGTAACGCATTTATCCATGCCAGCTGCATCGATACCTTCATTTTCTATAAACTCACTCAATGGCTCCTCATGATCCAAGCCAATATTTTGTTTGTACACCTCATCAATGGCATTAATTAAATCCTGTTCCTTAACTCCACCAGGTTTCTTATTCGGATGATCAACGTCGCGGCGGATGGCCAGGGTTGTAGCCTTATCAACAATACCGGCAATCAAAGCACCATTCACAATATGCCTTAGTAGAAAATGCTTCGGTGTCTTTGGATCCTTACGGTCAAAGACTGTATAGTATTTGTACTGGTCAGAGAACAACTGTTTCGCAGCAGAAGCAGCAACCTTTTCCATCCTCATACCATCAGCCAGTGGTACTCCTTTCAGATGAATAGTAAATATTTCACCGGCACTCTCTAATGATGGGCGGGAGATATATACTTTAACATCAATTCTACCATCACGAACAACTGCAGAATCAAGAATATCTGCTCTGTTTGTTGCCAGCAAAACAAGGGCACCAGATTCCTCCATCCCTCCCATCTCCGAAAGAAACGTTGGAACAGTTGTACTCTCAATATCAGAGCTGATACCAGAACCTCGTTTCCGGAGCAATGACTCTGCTTCATCAATGAAAATAACAGCTGGAAAGCCATACTTCTTCTTGTGCGCTTTCGCTCTGGTGAACAGACTTCTGATAGCCTCCTCTGATTTGCCGAGCCACATATCCAGAAGTTCCGGACCCTTAACATAGATGAATCCTGACTGCATTGCCTCCCTGGCTTCTATACCATACATTTTAGCTACCGTTGTAACGATAGCCATTGCTAGAAGTGTTTTACCACATCCCGGGGGGCCGAAGAGCAGAGCACCTTTCACCGGCTTCTTGTGATAGAACTCATAGAACTTCTTTAACTGGTGTGGTCCTTCGATGATTTCACGCATGATTCGTTTCGCTTCTAATAAACCACCAACGTCATCCCATGACACCTCTTTCCAGTCTTTCAAAGTATAACTCGTCTCAATATTCCCAAGGTTCCTAATGATAATTGCATTAAAGGGATCAAGTACTACACGGTCACCTTTCTTCAAATCAGCAAAAAGACCCTTATATACAACCGATTTGCCGCTGCCGATGGCCACTTCACAAGTCTCGTCGTCGAGTATTTCTGTGATTATGCCAATATTTCCAGCGACAATCCCTTCAGTCTTGTCCACTATCTGTTTCGTCGAAGGAGACAGCCTGACCATGTCTCCCGGCAACAATTTCCCATGAAGGTGTTTGGGGAAAATGACTTCCACAAGTCGTCCTTCAAAGTGGAGGACTGCAGTACCGTAACGGTCCCGGTCCATCGCATCACGGTCTTTCAAAAGCAGATCATCAATTATGTAATCACCTTTCCTGCCATCAGCAAATTCAACTGTCACCCACCCACGTTTCGGCCTGGCTTTGATCTCACCTTCAGCAATGGATTCATGTGCACGTTCGCTTTCAGGCTTAATACGGACGATAAGGCCGATCTTATACTCATTATGACCTGCATTGTCTTTGAAATAATTACCATGATCAGCCCACACCCCCGGATCATTCATATAGGTCTTAATAACAGTGGCCAAAGGGAGCGGCTCCCTGGTGAGAGCTTCAAGCATGTCGCGCTGTTCAAACAGTTTCTCTTTAGCTTTCGCCAGGGTAATCGTCATTTCTTCGATTTTTGTATGAAGATGATTGATTTGTTTTTCAAGCTCATCTGACCTGGTCTGAAGCTTGTCGGAAGAAGCAGTTTTTTGTTGCAGGAGCTTCTTTGTGTTCTCAAGCTCACCCATCAATTTTTTTACTACTCCAGGTTGTAATGGATTATTGTTTTCTTCCACGTCACATAATGTGTTTATCTTAGAATTATTTATTGAACTGACTCCTTAAATACTCACGAAAAAGGGAATTACTTTTCTTCAAACTTTCTCACAGAGCACAGTGCATCCTCATGCTCAATATTAAACTCAGTAATATCATGCAGGTGAGCAGGATCAAGTCCTGCATGACGAATGCCCTCCATTATATCATTGAATTGCTTTGTGTGCTTAATAGTGGTAGGTCTCGGTTGAGGCCAGGGAATCTTAATATCCTCAACAATCTTTGACCCATTATTTCCGCCATCCTTATAGTATTGAGACAATACGATAAGCCTGGTACCCATAAAGATTGCCTCTTCCAGATCATGTGTAATGAACAGAATAGTCTGCTCGGCCTGACCCCATAATTCCTGTATGAAAATCTGCATAGCCTCTCGGGTGCCCACGTCTAATGCACCCAGAGGTTCGTCCATAAGCAGGATTTTGGGCTTCATAATCATCGCCTGTGCGATAGCAACTCTTTGTCGTTGTCCTCCTGATAACTGGTGAGGATACTTGTCCGAGTGCTCCAATAGGCCAACTTTATCCAAAAAATAATCAGCTTCTTCACGAAACTTCGTCATTTTTTTCTTATACAGGAAGGGAAATATCTTCCTGAGGTAATGGTCCTCCAATTTGAAGTGCTCAAGCTCCAAACCAAACGTCACGTTATCCCGGACGTTCATGAAATCAAACAGTGAATACTTCTGGAAGACAACACCGCGCCTGCGATCGGGACGCTTAATGAGATTGTCATCCATAGCAATAATGCCCTGACTTGGCCTTTCAGATCCCAGAACCATACGTAGCATAGTTGACTTTCCACATCCGGTAGGGCCGACGATAGTGACAAACTCTCCTTTACGAATACGCAGGCTTATATCACTAAGTATGATCCGCCCGCTATATTGCTGGAATGCATTGAACAATTCTAAAACGTACTTCCTATCAATGTAGTTTTCCATAGTAAATAACTATTACTTGTTCAACCACTGATATCGATTGCTAATCCACATGCGAAAAGCTATATCGACAATAAAAGCCAGCAAACTAATCCAGACTACATACGGAAAGATAGTCGCCATATCCATGTACCGTCGAACGACGAAGATGCGATAACCAATACCTGCTTCGGCCGCCAAGGCTTCGCCAGCAATGAGAAACAAGATGACTGCCTTGAAGTTCAGCCGCACAGTGTCTAACACCTTTGGAATGATTTGCGGAAAGATAATCCTGAAGATAATTTCCGCCTGGCTTGCACCCAGTGTCATACCTTTGACAAGCTGCTCGTCATGGACCTCTTTTACCTTGAGATAGGTGTCAAGAATAACAGTAGGAGCTACGCCGATAACGATCAACGCGATCTTTGCCGTTTCTCCGAGACCGAAAACGATGAAAAGTATTGGCAAGACAGCTAAGGCGGGTATCTTATCAAAGAACAATACAAATCTGTACAAGAACTTTTCGGCATATGGAAAAGCTCCCATAAATAGTCCGACAAATATGCCAGCAAAAATAAAAACCATTGCTATGAGAATACGTTTGCCGCTTGCCTTGGTATCCTTCCAGAGCAGTGATTCTCCCTGCTTCAGATAATCACGAGTGACTCCGTTCTTCCACATTTCCCGACTATTTCTGAACTTCCCGTCAGCGAACGCCAGTTTGTCAAGCATACGTGCTTCCCGGAATGTCCTTGGCAGGTCATTTTTGATGGCTGCACCATCTGCATCATATTCCTCTTTGATCTTGACCTCAAAAATGGTTTTCTTGAATCCGTTCCACAACTGTTCGCCGGTAGGAACAAGCTTGTCCTGAGGATTCTCAGCGTGCCGCTCGACGGAAGTATTATAATACAGCTTGATGCATACAAGGAAGAGAATTAATGAGAGCAAGAGCGAGATGCGCCTGCCAGGATTGGTTCTGAGCCTGTAGAAATTTTTTATCATCTCCAGGAACTCCTTCCCGAGCCCCGTAAGTTCTCCTCCGACCATACGTGGCAAAAGCCTGGTTACCTCCAATATTTTTCGTGGTATACTAGCTATCCATCTGACGATGCTCTTGATAACCTCCCATGTTTTTACTGGCAGGTTTGCGATCCATCTGCCAATGCTTTTGATTACTCCCCATATTTTTCCTGGCAGGTTTACGATCCAT
>JADDYF010000291.1 GCA_015712185.1 Bacteroidales bacterium | reverse complement strand
GAGGGATATGCTGAAGCAGGATGGCCCGGTGCACATAAAAGAGTAGGTGATCTCTATGTAAAAAGATCAGAAACCAGTTATGTTGGACCCGGGCTGATTGCCAACTGTTATTACCAGGCTGGTGATATGGATAAAACATTATACTGGCTGGAAATGGCATACAAAGAGCATGGACCAAACTTGCCTTACGCTTTTGGACCAAAGAATTATATCCTCTTAAAAGATGATTCCCGATATCAGGAGTTAGCCAGGAAAATGAACCTGCCCTATAAATAGATTTTGTAGCTTTTCTAGAAAATCCGGCAGTTCTGACACATGAAATATCCTTAAAACAAATCCCAGAACAATCTTTGAATTCTATTTACCTCTTCCAAATTGAAAATTGACTTTATCATAAGGATAGTTTAACTTTACATACACACACTTACCAATCATATTACTCAAATGGCAATCTGGTCGGCAGAAATAAAAGAACTTGAGAGACTTAATGTATCTCTTATCGGTCAACTCCCTGAACTGGAAAAGGAAATGGGACAACTGGTAAAAACCGAGGATGAAAATGTAGCTATGCTATATTCCAGAAGGTGTCTGGAAATAATCGTCACAGATCTCTGCGAATGTGAGTTAAAAAGGCCCCGTAAAACAGAGCCACTTAAAGGGATAATTGATAAGCTTAACAAGGAAGAAAAAGTGGCTTCCTACATCGTAACCTCAATGCATAGCCTTAACAGCTTATCGACCTATGGTGCACATCCGAAGGATTTTGATCCTGAACAGGTAAAACCAGCTTTAAGCAATCTGGCAATTGTATTAAAGTGGTATCTAAAATATAAGGGAATTGAGATTACCAGCAAACCATTAACAGCTCATGATGAAGTTATCATTGGTACAGGAAAACAAACTATAGATATTACTAAACTTGAAAAATCCATCGCCGTGCTGCCATTCATCAACGACAGTCCCGACCAGGAGAACACCTACTTCATTAACGGGGTAATGGAAGAGATACTTAATAACCTCCAGAGGATAAAGGATCTCAGGGTGATTTCCCGCACCTCAGTGGAACAGTATAGAGAACAAAGAAAACCCATTCATGAAATTGCTGAAGAACTTGGGGTAAACTATATTATTGAGGGCAGCGGACAGAAATATGGCAATGCATTCAGGCTTAGGACACAGCTGATCATGGCCACCAAAGAGACCCACCTCTGGGCAGAATCTTTTCAGAAAAACATCAAAAGTGTAGAAGATATTTTCGGGATCCAGACACAGATCGCGGAAACAATAGCTACAGAATTGAAAGCGGTCATAGCCCCTGAAGAGAAAAAGCTCATTGAGAAAATACCCACTACAGATCTTACAGCCTATGATACTTTTCTTAAAGGTAAATTCTGTGCCTATAAAACAACTCCGGAAGACCTTGCCTCTGCAATGCAATATTTTGAACAAGCTAAAGAAAGAGACCCTGATTTTGCCCTTGCTTATGCAGGTATTGGTTATGTATGGATGTTTCGTCAGCAGCTGGGTATAACAATCCCTGATGAGGCTGGTCCAAAAATAATGGAGGCAGTCGGAAGGGCCCTTGAACTGGACATTTCACTGGCAGAAGTACATTTTATGATGGCAAATATGAATGTCCTGGGGATATGGGACTGGGAAGCAGGTGAGTCAGCATATAAAAAAGCCATTGAGATCAATCCCAACCATGCAGAGGCACATGCATTATTTTCACAATTATTACTTATTCTGGGACGAATGAGTGAAGCAATGGAACATGCTGAACTGGCTCTTAAACTTGATCCGCATAATCCAATTGTAAAGGTCTGGTACAGCGCGGATCTTTTAATTGTACACCATTATGACGATTGTATTTCAGTCAGTCGCGAAGTCTTTGAAAAGAATCCCACTTTGTTCCTTGTCTTGCAGTGTCCATCAATTGCACTCCACATGAAAAAAAGATACGATGAAGCATTTGAAATGACAAAGTTGTGTATTAGCAATGTTTACCAAGATTTTGATCATGTTTTTAATCAATTTGAAAAATTAGGTTATACTGATACTCTGAACCTAGAGGGTGATACCCTCCTGTCGCAGTCAAAATCTAAATATATCCCACCGGCTGATATCGCATATATATATAGCCTGGCCGGGAATAAGGAGCGGACACTGGATTGTCTGAAGTTAGCTTACGAAATGCATGATCCCAATGTAATTTATTCAGGAGTATATCCACAATTTACAATTATTCATAACGAGCCCCGCTTTCAGGAACTGCTTAGGAAGATGAATCTGCCCCTGCCCTATAAGTAAAATACTGTCTTGTGTGAAAGCCGTTAACACTCCCGATATATGGCCGTCCCAGATAGACCACTCAAATACAGAGTCAAATAGGTGTTGTTTATCAATGTATGTTTTGTGTTTTCAGACCATCTTTTGAAGTGGTCAAAAAAGGACGGATTTCTCAATTTATCCTCCTATTTTGGTATGGATATTAGTGCTTCTGGTACAATTATAAACGAGGTTTATCTGTTAAGCTAGTTGCCGTATTATGACTGTCAACTCACAGTTAAAATTCAATATTTCAGCTATATTTAAACAGTATAATGTTAATTCTTAATGAATTATTTAACTAAAGAAATAATTTGTTTGTCGATAGAAATAGGTTTAACTTGCTTTTAACTTTGTAACCAGACTCATATTTATGATTAAAATTCAATAAAGTCAAATATCCTTTTGTTCGACCTTCAACTAAAACATCAAACATATGAGTAAAATGAAATGTATTCTAATTTTATTCTTGCTTTCACTCATGAATGGACGCGTTGCCCCGGCTCAATGGATTCAGACTAACGGTCCCAATGGGGGTAAGATAAATTGTTTTGCTACGATCGGTACCAATACCTTTGCAGGTACCGGTGGCGGTGGTGTCTTCCTCTCAAAAAATAATGGAGCAAACTGGACTTCAACAGGATTGAAGAATGTTTGGGTTTACGCACTGTTGGCTAGGGGTACGAATCTCTTTGCAGGGACTGACAACGGTGTTTTTCTTTCAACCAACAACGGTGTAAACTGGACAGCAGTAAATAACGGTTTGACGGACATTAAAATTTTTAGCCTTGCAATGATTGGAACAAATCTTTTTGCTGGGATTGACAGCAGTGGTGTCTTCCTCTCAAAAAATAATGGTGCAAACTGGACTTCAACAGGATTGAAGAATGTTTGGGTTTTTGCACTTTTGGCTAGTGATACGAATCTCTTTGCGGGGACTGACCAAGGTCTTTTTCTTTCAACTAACAACGGTACAACCTGGACTGCTCTTAACAATGGATGGACAGCCAAAAGTGGTGTCTTTGCCATTGCGGTGATTGATACAAATCTTTTTGCAGCAACATATTCTGATGGCGTTTTTCGCTCAACAGATAACGGGAAAAGCTGGTCCGCTGTTAATAATGGCTTGCCTACGCACAATGATTTCCGTGCTTTTGCGGTGAGCGGAACAAATCTCTTTACAGGTAATTGTGGTGATGGCGTTTATCTTTCGACCAACTATGGGGAAAGCTGGACTGAGGTCAATAATGGATTGACGCATCTTCAGGTTCACTCACTTGCGATTAGCGGTACAAATCTCTTTGCAGGAACTTTCGGCGGTGGCGCTTTTCTGTCAACCAACAATGGCAAAAGCTGGACGGAGATAAATACAGGTTTGACATCCACAGGTGTCTTTGCCCTTGCTATAAGCGGCACGAATCTTTTTGCAGGGACTTGGAACGGCGTTTTTCTCTCGGCCAACAATGGCAAAAACTGGTCTATGGTCAATAACGGACTGACAAACACGAATATTCATCACCTTAATGAGAACGGCTTAAGAAGTTGGGTTTTCTCCTTCGCGGCAAGTGGTGCGAATCTCTTTGTCGGAGCATGGGGTGGTGTATTTCTCTCTACGAATAACGGTACAAGCTGGATTGAGGTCAATACTGGTTTGACGACCACTGGTGTACTTGCCCTTGCAGTGAATCGTGGCGCAACTATGAATATTTTTGCAGGGACTGCTGGGGGAGGTGTTTTT
>JADDYF010000289.1 GCA_015712185.1 Bacteroidales bacterium | reverse complement strand
AGAAAAATTATCTGAATCAATAAAGCGTGGCAATAAATACCGTGAAGCAGGTGCAGACTGCATATTTGTTCAGCCTGTGTGGGAAAAAGAAACGATTTCAACACTGGTTAAGGAAATTAATGCCCCAATTAATATTTTAGCAAATCCCGGAATTGGGGGAGGATTACCTCCATCTGTTCGTGAACTGCAGGATTTAGGTGTCGCCCGTTTAAGCCTGGGTTCAAGTTTGATGAAAGCTACTTTAGCTTTAATTAAAAAAGTTGCTGATGAACTATCAGAAAAGGGAACTTACAATATTTTATTAGATTCTCTGACACCGCTTCCCGACGCTGCATTGGCCTATAAAATGGCAATAGGGTTAAGTAAATGAAGAACAGCCACTAACACGGTATATAGTTCATTGGCGGGACATTGGTTTGCGAAACTTTTTTACTTTTATAAAACTAAAAATGTAACTTGATATGAAAGTGCCTTGAAATCGCCAACGAAACATATACCAGAACGTTATGCATTAGTGTCAAAAAAAAATAACGTACTATCATGATAATAAAGACTTTAATTTTTTTATGAAAATCCCAGTGAAAAGAGTAATAACAGGTTGCTGCAATGAGAAAGGATTTAATTTAAAGTTTTCGGAGATAATATGAAAACCTGAGATAAATTTTTCAAAATGTTGTATACGTTGATGATTCTGTTGTATATAGCAGTTTGATTGTGCTGATTGATTTTAGATATGAAAGAATTGAAAAGCGAGAACAACTACCTTTCGTAAGAAGGTTCATTTTATTTGACTTTTACTCTTCCAACTCGTATCTTGCAGTAATTAAAAACAAAACCTTACGATAATGAATAAGAAACTTAACCGTAGAAGTTTTCTTAGAAATTCTTCAATTGGAGTTTTGGGAGCCGGATTATTTGGAAACGAGTGCCTTGCAGCTAATATTAAGAATCAAAAAAATGAACTCCCAAGAAAAATAGTCTACCGCACACTTGGAAAGACAGGCATTAGAGTTCCTGTGATCGGAATGGGAATTTTAACTTCTGGCAGCCCAGCTTTGATTAAAGCAGCACTTGATGCCGGAATAACTCACTTCGACTCTACCGCTGGCCAGCCGCAACAAATTAGGAATGAGGAAATGATCGGAGAGGTTCTGAAGGGACGGCCTAGGGAATCAGTTATCTATGGCACTAAGATCCATCTTCCTCAAGATTACAAGACGGGTCTTTACGAAAGAACGGCGACCGAGAAAGAATTTACTAAGTACCTCGATGCAGCCTTGAAGCGTTTACAAATGGACTATGTGGATATCCTATACCATCATATGGTTTCCAGGAGAGAATCGGCTTTCTATGAACCTGTCATTAAAGCCATGGAAAAGGCAAAAAAGGCCGGGAAAACCCGATTCCTGGGCATAACCAGCCATAGTAATGTACCAGAGGCAGTTAATGCCGCTGCTGATTCGAAATTTTATGAGGTAGTTATGGCTTCATACAACTCCAGACAATTAAATATGCTTCAGGTTAAAGAGGCAATTGCAAATGCAGCCAAGGCAGGATTGGGAGTCGTTGCCATTAAAGTGATTAGGGGAGATATTGAACAAGGACAGAAACCAATAAACCCAAGCGCATCCTTGAAATGGGTTTTACAAGATACGAATGTGCATGCCACAATACCTGGCTTCAGCAACTTTGAGGAGATGAATATCGACCTATCGGTTATGGAAGATCTAAGCCTTACCGCTGCTGAAATGAACGACTTGAAAAGAGAGGATTCATACTCTGGCTTATTCTGCCAAGGTTGCGGCCAGTGCCTTCAAACCTGCAAGTCCAAACTGCCGATTCCTGATTTGATGAGGGCATATATGTATGTATATGGTTATCGACAACCAGCTCTCGCTCACAGCTTGCTAAAATCTCTGATGCTTCCTCATATGGTTTGTGATGGTTGTTCTTATTGCAAGGTTGTATGCCAGAATGGATGGAACGTGTCAGAGAAAATATGTGATATCGTCCGGCTAAAGGATGTACCGTCAAGTTTTCTAGTTTGATCTTCTATAAAGTGACAGACATGAAGTGTACAAATATCACAGATTTATTGTAAAAGTAATGTTTGATCATAATTCTAGCAAAACGGACACGATTGAATGAATATATCTTTATGAATACACACCTGTGCACAACACCGCATATAGCCATTACCGGGCATTGCAAGTTGTTATTCAAAGTTTTCAAGGGTAGCTCAGTGCTACCCAGACACGTAACCGCTCCGAACCTCGCCACTGTCCATATGCGAAAACGTTATGCGCAATTATGATGAGGGCAATTGAATTGTATAATTAACAAAAAGAGCAAAAAATGAAGTTTAAAAAATTTAGTGTTTTTGTCATATTTAGTCTGATAGTAATTTTTATTGCATCTGGTGTCATCATCTCAATTAAAGTGAAGAAGCAGGTAAAAGAACTCTTTAAACTGAATAAAGAATTGCAAAAAGATAGCTACTACATGGCTGATTTTGAATTTATAATGATGGAGTTTGCTTATCAGTTGGATAAAGGGCAGTATTGTGAAGCATTAAACTCTTTATCGGAATATCATTCCAAATTAAAAAACAGAGAAGGTTTACTAAAAATACCAAAGTTCAATATTAAACAGGAGGAGATAGATTTTTTCCTTAATCTTCAAAATTCCCGCACAGGAGCTTTCATTGATGAATCAGTTCCTTATTGTACTTATTGGACGATTTCACAAAATATAATTTCCCATTTGGAAGCATTGACAGATTCAACAACCACACCCTTGAACCTAAAATATCCCTTAAGATACCTCGATAAAATCAATACACCTGAGAAACTCACGGCATTTTTGAACGACATATCTTATGTTGGATGGATAGCATCAAAATTTCCCCAGACATCGTTTGTATTTGCCCGCGAAATGTTAGATTGTGCAAAGCCCGGCAATATTCAAACATAGAATGTTAGATAACCTGATATAAATTAAACATAAAATGATTCTTAAAATAGTAGCATCATTTATTTTGATTTCATTTAGTGTTTATTGCCTAAGTAATGAATTGGCAAAAAGCAAGCAAAAAGAGTCGTCTATAATATCTTACACCTCTGACGATAAGTCGCTATATGATACCATCATTTATCAAGATAGTCTTCTGTTTGAAGCATTTAATTTACATCAATTTGAGGTGTTCAAGAGCTTTTTCTCGAAGGATCTGGAGATATATCAGGATAATATAGGGCTCAGGAATTACGAACAATCAATGGAAGCGTTTCAAGGACTATTTAAAATGGATTATGTCTTGGTCCGGCAACTTAAAAAGGAAACTGTAGAAGTATACCCTATCTATAATTATGGAGCAATTGAAGTAGGACAACATACATTTTGTCATAAAGAAAATGATAAACAAGATTGCGGAACCTATAAGTTTGTTCATATATGGAAGTTACAAAATGGGAATTGGATAATTACTAAAATAATAACCTATGGTCACAATCAATAATCTGCCAGCTGCCAACAGCGTGTATAACCCATTGCTTTTTGCGAGTTCTCGAGGGTCAGCTCACTTGATTACCTTGTGGTAACTCGATGACAAAGCGCTCTGACAACCTGCCCCTACCGCCTGCCTGCACTATCTGCCGGCAGGGCAGGCAGGCGCAACAGCTCATACACGCTAACGTTAGTCTTAAATTATTGGCATCCTGCACACAAGGACTCTCTTAAATACAGATCAATAAAAGATTTATCATGCTACAAGAGAATGTAAATTCAATTTTAAGTGCTTTCACCTCAATGGATGAGCAGTATTCG
>JADDYF010000286.1 GCA_015712185.1 Bacteroidales bacterium | reverse complement strand
TTTCAGGTATAGCGGCAGCAGCACTGAAAGCACAACCTACTGCGTGGATAACATTGTGATCTCAGCAGCCAAATAAAATGTAGTCAGTGTTATGAAGACGAAATGCATACTGGCTGGTTTAATGATTTTCGCGGCGACTTTGATAATCTCCTGCGACAGGGAACCGGTGCTTCCGCCCGAACCGGTAATTGAATATATTACAATTGCTCAGTTGAGAGACATGTATACCGGCGGAATTACCACGGTTGACACAAATGTATATATCCGCGGACTAATAACCCTTACTCCGGAGTTCGGCAATCTACCCGATTTCATCGCATACGTCCAGGACAGCACTGCCGGCATCTGCCTTACAGTTGAAGGGACAAACAGCTTTGCCATGAACTCCGAGGTTAAGATCTTCTGCCGCGACATATCTTTCACCCCATATAACGGGCTCCTTCAGTTCGGCGATATAAACATAGCAGAACAGAGCGAAGTGGTGAGCCTCACCCCTGCTCCTCCTGTACCGGTAAGTACCAGCATCGGTGAACTCCTTAACGGGGAACACCAGGCAGAATATGTTTCTATAGCCGGGGTTCAGTTCAGGAGTACCGGCACCTTCTCCGGTGAAAAAGTCCTGACTGACTGCATCTCTGAAATTGAGGTCTATACCAGGTCTGATGCTGTCTTCTCATCGAGAATTCTGCCCGCTGGTAATGGCACATTCAGAGGAATAGCATCCGTTTTCAATACAACCCAGCTGCTGCTGCGCGAAGACACCGAACTTGACATGACCGGAAATCTTTGCGGCATACCCTCTTATATATATCTGGAGCAGAATTTCAATACACTTACAACCAGATATGTTGATGTCAGCGTTCTGCCCGGATGGAAGACATATTCTGAAGCCGGCACCAAAACATGGCACAGCAACAGCACAACAAATCTCGGACCATGGATACAGGCAACTGCCTTTAATTCAGGACAGGCTTCAGTGATAACCTGGATGATCGCACCGCAGATAGACCTGACAGTCGCGGTGGAGCCTTACATAACCTTTGAAAGCGCCAACGGGTATGATAACGGAGCTACGCTGGAACTCTTTGCATCAACAGATTATACCGGATCTTCAACCCCCTGGACCAGCGCCTGGACAAAACTTACATTCAACCTGCCTCCCTCCTCTCCGTCAGGATTCAGCAGCTTTGTGCCGTCAGGTATAGTGGACCTTTCCGCCTTTAACGGGAGCACATTGTATATTGCATGGGTCTATAAGGGCGGAGCCCCTTCTAAGACCACAACCTGGGAGGTTGATAATGTTGTAATAGCAGAAGAATAGAGTATGCCGGGGAGATCAGCGAAATATTTTCCGCTATTGTTCGCGGGTATATTTATCCACTTTATCAGCGTTGCCCAGCCGCCAGGATATTATTCATCTGCCGGGGGTCTCACAGGCAATTCACTTCAGCAGGCTCTTCACGATATTATCGATAATCACATTGTCCTTGATTACAGTACCCTGCCCGGCCATTTTCAGTCAACTGACAGAAAAATCGACGGCAAAGTGTGGGATATGTATTCGGATATCCCGGGTGGGACACCGTTCTACACCTTTGATTTCAACCAGGATGAATGCGGCAATTATTCGCAGGAGGGCGACTGTTTCAACAGGGAACATTCCTTCCCGAAAAGCTGGTTCAACGATCTCTCCCCCATGTATACCGACCTGTTTCATATTTATCCGGCCGACGGATGGGTGAATGGCAAAAGAGCCAATTACCCCTACGGCATAACAGCCAGTCCCGCCTGGACTTCAACAAACGGAAGCAGGCTGGGTCCGTCTTCGTATACCGGTTACAATGGAATCGTATTTGAACCCATAAACAGCTACAAAGGCGATTTCGCCAGGACATACTTCTACATGGCTGTCAGATATTATGGTGAAGATTCAGGATGGACGGGAAGCGATATGGTTACAGGATCTCAGCCTAAGGAATGGGCATTGAAGATGTTGATGGAATGGGATCTTGCAGATCCTGTCAGCCAGAAGGAAAAAGACCGTAACGAAGCTGTTTACCTGGTGCAGGGTAACAGGAATCCTTTCATCGATAATCCTTCATACACGAACCTGATCTGGGGAACTCAAAGCAGGATTGACAACAGTATGTACAAAAAATCTGTCCGGATCTGGCCGGTTCCCGCAAAAGAATCTGTAACCATTGAACTGCCTGCTGAGTGGCAGACCGGATGTGATATCAGGGTCATTGATATTTCGGGAAGGGAGATACATAATATAACTCATGCTGAGTCCCCTGTAAGGATTTACGTTACCGGTTTCGATGCAGGATACTATATACTTATCTTAAAGTCCGGAAGAGAAGTCATAACTACTAAGATAGTAGTGTTGCATTAAGCCGCCAGCTACTGGTTGTTGAGTTCCGCATTACGGAACGAAATCCCGGGAGCGTAGCGAATCGGGACTGGCTGTTTGTTACTCTTTGCTGGTCCCCGGTGTAACTTAAGATCCGGCGATTACCCGTTCTTACCGGAATCCTCTAACATGGAATATGACATATTCTGCCAATTTTGCCCCTTTTTTAAAAAAAAATTAAAAATAATTTGTTTTATTAAAAGATTATATCTACATTTGTAGAGTTCAATAATAAAAACGTAGAGCATGTACCTGACCAATGCAGAAGAACAAGTTATGAAATTGCTATGGAAACTGGATAAAGCCTTTATCCGTGACCTGTTGAATGAATTCCCCGAACCTAAACCCGCCCCGACAACTGTCATAACATTATTAAAACGAATGATTGATAAAGGATTTGTCAGTTACAGGCAATGCGGAAACTCAAGGGAATATTTCCCTCTGGTTAAAAAATCAGATTATTTTTCTGACCATCTTAACGTACTGATCAAAGACTTCTTTAATAATTCAACAGCCCAGTTCGCATCATTTTTTG
>JADDYF010000283.1 GCA_015712185.1 Bacteroidales bacterium | reverse complement strand
TTCTGGTGTAAAGATTAATGCATCCTCCAAATTTACCTTCAGCAACACATATAAAATCAATGAGAGAATTTGTCGACCGGATATTTCTTGCATTTTTGATAATGTGTTTGTAAATTGAAATTCCCTTGTTCAGAAAAGCTTCATCTTCAGTATAATCCACTGAAAATGCTATCAGAGAATTCTTCAGATCCTTATTGGCATCCAGGATTAGAGTTTTACCGTTTCTTAAAGAACCTTTACCTCTTTCTGCGAAATACAAAACATTAAATGATGGAAGAAAAGCACCTCCCAGGACAGGAATGTTACCTTCAAAAAGTGAAATAAGTACACCAAACCATGGAATACTTGCAGCAAAATTTGATGTCCCGTCAAGAGGGTCAATTACCCATGTATATCTCGACATTTTGTTATTGAATCCACTCTCTTCGGAAATTATATTATGCTCAGGGAACCTGTCAGCGATAAAACTGACGATCATCGAATCACTTTTCATATCAGCTTCAGTCACAATATTGCTTTGGGATTCCTTATGATGTGTTTTTACTGGCTTATCAAAGTACTCAAGAAGAATCTTTCCTCCTGTTCGCAGGGCTTCCACCAGGGTTTCCTTGATTATGTTTTCCATTTAGCGATATTTATTTGATGGCAAAAGTCCGTGTGATTTCTTTTGAACCATTAGTGTTTTTTGCCTGCACAATTATAGCATTTCTTGATGCAGTAAGCTGAAACTGTTCCACAAAGAGCCCCTGTTTACTTACAGGCAGTTCCTGTCCGTTTATAATGATATTTGTTCCTGGCTCCGTCCATCCGAAAACCTCGACAGATGATCCCGATGTAAGAAGAGTATTTTCCACCGGATTTGTCTGAACATAAATCCGGGGTGACATATTGAAATTCGTCAACTCGCTTATCACCTTTAGTTTTGCATCAGAAACCTCCTGAGGATCATTTGTAAGGTCTGCAAATCCCTTTATGACCAGCCCGGTAATTTCTTTCCCTCGCTGTTTGGGATCGATCCAGAAGAACCTTGAACCCAGTGAATCTCTAAGTATCTTCGTCCTGTTTTCCAGCAGCCAGAAATACTCATAATCCTGAATACCATTACGCATCTCTTCCCACCTGAGCGAGTTAAGGACTCCGTCTTTTACCGGATAGACATGCCATCCGTCACCTATATGCATGCCCACATCTTTGAACGGATCTTCATTCCACTGATTCCAGCCCCAGTGCAAATAACCAGTTGCATCATATTTATAATTCAGCCAGTGCATTATCCTGCAGTCTATCAATGGCACATCGATTGTCTTATTCGGAAACAGGCTACCCTGGTAGATACCTACCGTGTAAAACCAGAGCTCATTTCCTTTCTGCTGCCAGCTTTTATAGGAGTCATACCACGATGCTAAATGATCCAGTTTCGGTACTGCAATTTCGATATCGTTCAGGAGATGGGTTGTTTCAATTGCATCCATACGTTTAAGGTCAGGAGCGAACCGATGAATAAACCTTGAAAACTCTACCCAGGACAATGCATTATGCAATGCAGGTTCATCCTGTATATGAAACCATGTTTTACTAAGCCATCCTTTCTGCCTGAGGTGGGCTTCAAAGGCAGCAACAAGGGAAGGAATAACTTCTGTGCCAGGTAAGGTTACTGAATCGCCTGTTTCTGATTTTCTTACCTTAAATTCTTTCCACCGGAAATTAGTGTCCCGCCATCCTTTTTCACCCCGCAGAGCAAGGAATCCTGTTTCCATATAATCCATTTTCCCGGTGTTCCAGAAAACCTGCGCTATCTGGTCGAACCGCGAAAAATCAAATGAATATGTTCCGTCTTTTGACCGCTCTATTTTTATCATATCCATGTCGATCCTGAATGAATTCTGCCTGTGTTCCACCATATTGCTTGCATATTTCCGCAACATGTCAAACCATTCCGGGGAATATGCTTCCCTGATACCGTGAAATCTGGAAAATCCGCTGGTATTATACCACTCCACCACATTAAGATGTCTTGCAGATGGCATGGTCAACGGGTAAACGGTAATCTGTAACGGGATAGATTGTTCTTCACTTCCACTCTTAACCGAAATATTTCCGATATATATACCTTCAGGTGCATTCTCAGGTATGTTAATGGTGATCCAGACTGGCTGCCAGGTTTTTTCCTTTATATCAATTTGTCTTTCGGACATCAGGTATTCCGGGAATCTTGCAGGTGCCTGGCGAACCAGTGCAGATGGAGGCTGGTTAGGTGTGTTCTTTGTCACAGGAACGCTCCCGACAAAATTCCATCTTACAGCATCCGGCGGCATTGCGTTCCCTATAATCTTGTTTTTAAGATTAATACCTTCAACATTTACATTTGTCAGGGACTTTCTGGCATTAATAGCCAGTTGCCCGGATATAGTCTCCCCTCTTATTCCAAATAATATGATCGTATCGTTCATGGATGGCAATTTGTAGCCGTCTTCAAAGACACGGACCATATCGCTTACGGCATATAGTTTGAAAGGTTGTGCAGTAAGGATGGGACTGTTTACGATTAAAACAAAAACTGTGATTGTTGATGTTAGTATTAGCTGCAACCGCTTTTTGAAGTGTGTTTTCATATGATCTATAAATAGCTGTCTTTTAGTGCATTTCGGGTTCACAGGTTCCCAGGCCGCCTCTGTAATAATTAAATTCTACATTCGGATGATCTGCCAGTAAAGACATGGGAACAGAACTGTCAACTATTTTTTTCCCAAGCATAAAAGCGGTTAACCTCTGACCGAATGAATTGTCATGTGTTCCTGCGTGCCAGATAGATACTTTTTCTGCCTTCCAGGTCTGGACGGGTCCTACTGTAAGCGCCTGTACCGGAATTCCTGTAACTACGCCGCCGCCGCTTGTTCGTGCATTCTGCATACAGGTAATCGGATGCAGGTCGACTACCCGTGTCGTCAGTTTCCTGTAATCTTCAGGTGTGGGAGGATTATCTTTATATTTCCCTTCTCTTTTTACCGGATCATTAAAAGCCCAGTGTTTGGTTTCACCCTGTCCTCCCTGCATCACAACACAACGAACTCCGCTTTCCCAGCTTCGAATATACTTTCCCGTTTCTGCCTTTGGAAAATGCATATTTTCTTCAGGCATCCTTAACTTCTTATCTATCCTGTCAAAACAAAGTTCCCTGTCTGCTCTTTCAAATGATAGCGGATGGGTAATTGATATTTCTTTCCCATTAACGTACCATTCATCCATACCCCAGAAATGAGCGTTGGATAAATCCAGTTTTAATTCATTAACCAGTCGTGCTACAAGCGGCAGATGTTCAGTGGGACCAATTGGTCCGCATATTCCGGATGGATTATTAGATGTAGCTTGTTTCCATGCAGAAATATATTCAAGAGCTTCAGCCAGATAGAAATCTTCCATAGTATTATAGAATATCACTTTGAATCCTTTGCGTGACAGATTAATCATGTCATCCGGAGTCAGCCTTGCAGCATCATTCAACAACTCATCATCCAGAGTTGTGAAATCCCACCAGTCGGGAGCTAACAAACTTAATTTACGCGCCATATGATTTCAACTTTTACAGTATACCTATATCTTTTATTATAACCATGTTGCTGAGCGCTTCCTTAAGAATATTATTCTGGGGAAATCCATGTCCGAGATGCTGTCTGAATCCCTCGGCATACAGCTTGTTTATTTCTTTACCCCTTTTCTCTGCAAAGGACTTCATCGTAAGGATGTATTCATCAATTTTATGATGTGCCAGCAGCCAGTCCCTCTGACTTTTATGACATGAAAGCATTTTTTCCTTTATTGCTATTTCAGTAGTTATATCAATATAGACGGATGGATTGATAACAGATCCGAATATATCCTTAGCCTCGAACGGATCAGAGTAATACAGGTATGGTACCGGTTCATATAATTCTTCATCAACCTCCATAT
The DNA here is from genome assembly GCA_015712185.1 of Bacteroidales bacterium. Lineage (GTDB taxonomy): Bacteria > Bacteroidota > Bacteroidia > Bacteroidales > VadinHA17 > LD21. The sequence continues at coordinate 21,867 of JADDYF010000283.1, read as the reverse complement.
TTTTTATGCCCGCGGAGAAACAGGCTGTCTGTACAATTTTTGCAGTCATTTCATGATCCGCCATATAATCATTCGGGCTGGCGGTAAATACTATTGCAGGCCGGATTTTTCTTATCAGTGCTGTTGTCTCATTTATCGTTTCGCGGTCGTAGAAAATGTAAATGTCGTCGAAACCAAGGCAGTGATATGTGCCATCCAGAAGTTTTGCAGATTCAGCCGCCTCCTTTTTGCGTATCCTGCTTATTTCTTTAACACGGAACTTAGCTGATCCCTTATCGCCAGGTGTCATTGTGGCAATGTGAATTTTCCATCCTTCTTTTTTCAGGAGTGACAGGGTCCCTGCGCATGCAAACTCCGCGTCATCGGGATGTGAAAAAAATCCAAGAACTATTTTTTTCATCCTGATTTTATTGTTTGACATCAATTACTTTTCCTGTCTTTGCAGATTTGTAACAGGCTTCAAGGACCTTCTGACTATGAAGACCAAGCGAAGCATCATTCGAAGGAGACCGTTTACCGAGAATTGCACAACTAAACTCTTCAATTTCTGCCAGATATGTATTGACAGGTTTTGGAGTAATCGAAAATCCTGATCCTTTGGCTCTTTGCTGAAGGGCATTATACCCTGCATTGTCTTCTTCAAGATATGCAGTCATCTCTCCTTCAGGACCCTGTCCGATAGTTCCCTTAGCCAGAATGCTTCCTTTTGAACCATATAACTCCAGAATATTTTTGCTGCTGTTATCAGGGATACAGAAATAAGTATCGACAGTACCCAAAGCTCCATTTTCAAAAAACAAGGATACAACTGCGCTATCTTCAGATTTGTATGGATGTACAGTATTATTGATAAAGCAGAAGACGCTCCTTGCTTTACCAAAGAACATCTCAAGCAGATCGATGCAATGGCTTCCCATATCCATAAGTGATCCGCCTCCGCCTTTTTCCGGATCCTGTCGCCATGTACCCTGAATCGGGGGATACCAGCAGGAAAGCTGTGCTCTTCCGTATACGGGCTTGCCGAGCCGGTTCCCCTGTATTAACCTCAGTGCAGCCTGATGCTGGGCAACAAACCTCATCATAAGTCCAACGCCCAGCCGGACTCCTCGCGCACCACAGATCTTTATCATTTTTTCTGCCTCTCTGACGGTCATTCCCAGAGGTTTCTCACATAAAACATGCTTGCCGGCTTTTGCACAGGAGATCACATCGTTAAGGTGCATACCTGCAGGTGTGGCAACATAAACAGCATCAATGTCTGATTTAAGCAGTTCGTGAAGAGAAGTTGCGGCCATGGCATGAAACTCATCAGCGACTTCTTTGTTAATTTCAGCATTGGTATCATAAACAGCCACCAGCTTTGCGTGCTCTGCTTTTGAAATTCCTTCCGGAATAGTTCTTCTCCTGGCGATACCGCCTGAGCCTGTTACGCCCCATTTGATTTTCTTTTCCATCATTTTTTATAATTCATGTTAAATCTAAATTTCATGTCTATCATTCAAATTGGTTTTTGCATGTGTTGCCTGGTTCAGTTTGTAATCAGCAATTGTTATCATCAATGTCGAAAGCAATACCAGGATACCTCCGATAATTGATTGGCTGTTAAGGGTTTCTCCAAGCCAGATTGCTGCTATTGGCAGTCCAAAAAGTGCAATAAGGTAGTTCGATAAAGCTACCTGTGTGGCATCAAGGACCTTTAAAGCCTTAAAGAAAAGCACCATTGAAAGGAAATTATGAAAGATTGTAAGGAGGGTCATACCTGTCCAGGTTTGGAGGGTAAAATGCGGGATCCTTGCAAAAACATCGCGTTCGTAATACAATACCAATGGTGTTAATAAAATAACAATCACGACGTAGGTGTAAAATACCATTTCTATTTCTGTATACTTTTTAGAGACACCTTTGCATCCTACATTGTAGTATGAATTCCCGACAATCGCAAGAAAAATAAGCAGGTTGCCGATTGCATATTTTGAGCTGAAATTCAATTGCTTAATATCACCTGTAGAGATAAGTATAACTCCTATTATGGCAATAATGAAACTCAACCACCGCACTCTGTTCATCCTCTCTTTCAGCAAAAAAAATGCAAATACTGCAGTAATTACCGGAAGTGCCAGGGTGAGGATTGCTGAATTACTTGCCAGAGAATATTGTGTACCCCATGTCATCAGTACCTGGGCTGGGAAGGCACCAAGCAATGCAAGCTGTACGAATATAAGGACATCCCTGAATTTCTTACCTTCACTTTTAAATTCATGAAGAGCAAAAGGTGCCAGAAGCAGCACAGCGAAGAGCATGGGTGCCCAGACGGTAAAATATGGTCCGACCTGATCCTGGGTCAGCTTGATGCATGTAAACTGCAGTGACCACATCAGGTTACATGCAAAAAGCAAAACCCATGAAATGACAATTTTTCTCATAGAAGGATATCCACCCGGCTAAAACCAGGCTCTGTAGTATCAATTTCAGAATTATCTCCTGACCTTTTTTGCAGCATTTCTGACACCTTCTATCATCATATCGACATCATCCTTCGTCAACCTGGGATTCATTGGAAGATTTAGCTCCCGGGCATAAAAGAATTTCTCAGCGTTCGGACATAGTTTCTCAGGGTACCTGTATTTCTTTTTAAGCCCTGTAAAATGATAAGTAGGCTGGTAATGAAGGATCCCCTGTATCCCTTCTTCCTGATAGAGGACCCTTAGAAATTCATCCCTTGATGCACCAAGTACTTCAGGTTCAACGCAAAGGGTATAAAGATGGAAGGCATGGTAGCAGTTTGGATCCTCGTAGGTTGGTGTTATCCCCTTTATTCCTTTAATACCGTTATTCAGTCGGTGTCCGTTTTCCCTTCGCTTATCAACAAGCATTTTAAGTTTCATCAGTTGTGCTCTCCCGACTGCAGCCTGGGCTTCACACATACGATAGTTATTGCCCCATTTACCGTCATCATCTATGACATCAAAATGAGAAGGAATCCAGTAATCCTTTTCGCTCTTCTTTTCCAGTTTGATGCCGGCAAATACAAATTTTGCCTGTTTAGGATCCCAGTGAGTAATACTCATTACCCTCATACGCTGGAGCTTGTCGATAAGTTTGTCATCATTTGTAGTAATCATCCCTCCTTCTCCAAGGGTGACCATATTCTTCAGTGAATGGAAGCTGAAAACCCCAACATCGCCAATGCTTCCTGCTTTTCTTCCTTTATACAGAGCGCCATGAGCATGGGCACAATCTTCCAGAACATATAGCTTATGTTTCTTTGCGATCCTCATTATGGGATCCATATCACACATCTGTCCGCCATAATGAACCACATAAATGGCCTTTGTCTTCTTTGTGATTTTCTTTTCAATTTCCCTGGGATCAATATTGAAGGTTCGGGGATCAATATCTGCATAAACAGGTTTTGCACCTTCCTTAAGGATAACCAGGGAAGTAGCTATAAATGTTATCGGAGTGACAATAACTTCGTCACCTGCTTTAATTCCAAGAGCCTGGGTTGCAGCGTGCATTCCCGTTGTGCAGTTTGAAGTTGCCAGTGCATGCTTAACATCAAATTCTCTGGCAAATTCTTTCTGGAACAGGGCAACCTGCGGGCCCATTGTCTGGGATTCCTGCTTCATGGCAGCCAGGACAGCTCTCTCCTCGTCTTTATCGTAAATTGAACCGAAGAAGGAGTAAGGAACTTTAAGTTTGACACCATCATTCATCTGATATCCTGAGGTTATTCCGCCTTCTGTATCAGAACCTGTAAACATTAGTTTTTTCTTGCTCATAGGATGATTGTTTTAGGGATGCGACCATTTATTTTATCAAGATAAGCTATAATGATTTTATTATTTATAAAAACTTCAGATTATTTTTTTGCCTTTTCCGGCTGCGGAATATACGGTTCTCTTTTTTTCACTTTTGTCATAGCAGCAAGGATTATTGCATTGCTTTTCATAGGCGCGTATACCGGCTTACCGTAATCTGTCTGTGTTGCCTGGTAATTTATTGATCCGCACAGATTAACTTCCTTTATTTTCTTTCCAAACCTCGGATTAATCCATTCAAACGCAAAGAAAGTGACAGGAGCTGCTGAACCCGAGGAACAATTTACCGGATCCGCATTATAACAATAAACATTCTGTGGTGATCCTGTTTCACCCTCATTCTTATCAAGCCTATCCTCACCACCCGGATTCCATTCAAGAATATTGACCCCATACTGGACAGGCACCGTTATTCTGAATCCGTCCTCGTATACAATCTCATACCAGCCAAGCAGATCAGAGGTGTCAAAGAAGTCGGGGATATTAAAATATGCTTTCTGGTTTTCTGAAGGGATAGCACATGCATGAAGAAATATGAGGCTGCTGACATCTTCGTTGACCGGGATTCCGTCTACCTTTACCGGCAACGGATTTTCTCCTTTACCCTTTGATCCGACAGCGATTGCACAATTACCTGATCCGTCGGTTAATGTTACAAGGTCAAATATTTTTTCCTGACTGATAATTTTGCCTGATTTCAATGAACTCAGATTGATATTGAAGAAGTTACCTGTTCGGGGAAGGTTAAACCGGGAAGTTATATCAAGAGGTTCTGCAGAATCTCCATCTTTACTTGGTATCCTGGTTATATTTAACCTTGATCTTACTGAAGGCATAAGTTCGACGGTTATTGCCATCAAATCTTTCTGACTTACAGTTCTCCCGGACCAGACGAAATTAGCGCAGCCCAAAAAGTCCAGAATGAGATCCTTACCGAAATTAAATTCATTTGTTGAAGCCCATGAAGACGGAGCTCCTCCCTGCAGGTCAATTTTTTTAACTCTGGACTCCCAGTCACTAATATTGGGTGTAAAATTTCCATATATCTGCCTGAATCCAAGATTCTGCAGTTCCATTTCCTTATCCTGGTCTTTCCAGAACCAGTTGAAGATCAGGATATCTTTTGGAATTAATTCCTTCACGACCTCGGGCCTGGTACCTCCTGGTGTCTTATATTTAACTCCTGTTGAAGATGTTCTCAGCTGAGGCCCCTTGTTGCGCACACTCTCCAGCAGATAATCCCCCCACATGGCGATCTTTATGCCCTTTCCGGCAAGATAATCGTGAATTTTAACGATATCACCTGCAAAAAGCTCAGAAAAATCTTTTCCCCTGCAATTCGGGCATACATCCAGTGGAGCTCCCCACCATTCATCATGACCTATATGGATCATCTTTGGATTTATGACTTCTATATACTCATCATATACATCGAACATTAGCTTATAAGATTCAGGGTTGGAAGGGCAGTAAGTATCCGGCCACCTGTCTCCGGGATATTCTGCCAGCTCAGGATGACGAGTCAGAAGGTAGTAACCATGAGTAAGGGAAGGTATTTCCGGGATAACTTCAATAAAATTCTCATTTGCATATTCAACTATGCCCTTTACATCATTTTTTTCGATAATAAAGCCGTCTCCTGCATCAAAATGACTGGAGTTTTTCTCTTCTCCCCTGATACCCTCTGTCGAATTGGAACGTGAATACTGCATATATTTTGAAAACTCAATCCAGCCGGCATTCACCTCCGGGTGCCTGTCAAGTCTCATGCAGTTTAACTCCATTACGACTTTATTGTACTTATAAAGTGACATAAAATCCCTGAGGAACCTCTTAAAAAAAGCAATGTTTTCCGGACCCGGAACGTAAAGTCTGATCGCCCTGAAAGGGAACGCCGGATGGTCTGAGACTTTTAATCCCTGGATCTTTTTACCGTTACCGGCATCGATCAGCTGCCGTAGCGATTGCAGCCCGTAGAAAGCACCTGAATCGTCACAGCCTGCAATCACTATTTTACCAGAGCTAACCTCCAGTATGTAGCCTTCTTCTCCTGGATTTTTAGCATTCACAATCAATTTATTTTCTTTACAATATCTGCCAACCAGAGGATTGTCAAACCTCCCCATTAACACAAATCTTTTATTATCAGGTAATTCCCGGACCTGCTCCAGTTTTAATGCAATTCCGTATTTATCGCTTAATTCCCTTATCAGGAAACGTGCAAGAAAAATGTCATTCTTACTAATGTCAGTTGGGATTATAACAGATATTGTCTCATCCAGTATAAAAGCCTCATCAGTTAGCTGTATCCGCTGAGGAAGAGGAAATATGAGAGGCCTTTCAGACGCAAATGTGATTTCTGAAGAGATCGGAATGTAAAGGAAAATCAACAGAAGTTTTACTATCCGGTTTTTAACAGGCTGGGTTTTTTTCATGTGTCCATATATAAAAGTTACTGTTAACTATTTAACAATTAAGTATTTCTGAATACAATGTGCATAATGATCTGTTACAAAAATATTTTCATCACCGGTAACAGTGATTCCGAACTGCCGTTCTGGCTCAGGTGCTTATTCAATGCCTCGTACTTCGTATCAAGGAAATTCCTTATATCAAAATGTACCTCCTGCAATCTCATCAACATCCTCAGCAGCAGCACAGTCTTTTACACAGGCTGTACATAAGAGAGCAACCAGGAACATTACTATAAAAAAATCTTTCATTTTGCTTTGTATTCTATGATTGCTATTCTGTCAGTATAAATACATAGCATTCATGGGGCTTAAGAGTCACAGCCATACCTCCTTCCGGTTGTTTGACTGTCTCATGCTTCCAGACATCATATGCTTCGTAATCAACGTTAGGGTCCAGTTCAAGTTGTTCCAAAGTAACTGAGATAAAACCTGCTCTGGAATTTCTGTTCAGGAATGCCATAGCAATACGGTTCCCACTGAGAGGTTTTTTCCATGCTTCCATTCCATCCAGCCTTAAAACACGGAATGCCTGTTTCCCCAGCGAATCCTGGTCAATAGATATGATGTCCTTATTCAGAAGGATGCTTTTTGTTGTTTCTGTCATGTTTCTGACATCACATCCCAGGATTAACGGGGCAGAGAACATGCACCACATGCTCATCTGAGTTCGGTATTCTTCGTCCGAACAGCCACCACCCTTAATAAAACCTTCATTTTTAAGGCCAATCACCAGCATATCAGGATCATTCCATCCTCCGGGGCCGGCAAATCTTTCCAGATCAGTCATTGCATCGATTGCAGTTAATATTCCGATCTGGCTGTGTTCGTTCCGTGGTTCATCCCATTTATCTCCAACGTCATACGAAATACGCCACAGATGACCTCCGACTTCTTTACCCCAGAGCCATGGTGAACGAGGCCCCCATTCGCATATACTGTAGATTATAGGGCGATGGGTAGCTTTAAGGGCATCACCCATAGTTCTGTACCTGCCGATTGCCATTTTATAGTCATTATTTTCTGATCCATAATCAGGGCAGTAACAGTAATCATATTTAAGGTAATCTATACCCCATCCGGCAAACATCTTTGCATCATTTTCTTCATACCCATAGCTGCCCGGATTATCTCCACAGGTCATTGTTCCTGCATCTGAATAGATCCCGAATTTCAGGCCTTTGCTATGAACATAATCGGCGAGTGTTTTTATTCCTGAGGGAAATCGGTCCGGATTACAACTAAGAATCCCTGTTGTTGTATCCCTGGTCCCCTGCCAGTAATCATCAATGACAATATATGTAAATCCGGCATCCATCAGTCCCGAACTTACCATGGCATCTGCAGTCTCCCTTATCACTTTTTCACTGACATTCATTCCAAATGGATTCCAGCTGTTCCATCCCATTGGAGGGGTAAGCGCAAGGTTGTCCATCGTGCTTGCAGCAGGTGTTTCCTGGATATTTGTACTATCACTCTTCCTGCCGGTACAACCGGAAATGATCAGAAACAATAACACCAGACTGAAAATTGTTTTCTTTATCAGGTCATTCATTATAACTCCTCCTAAATATTATAAATAAGACAATTACGAATGTTTAAGTTCAGAATTACCTTTTTATAATTCCCAATTTATGCATTCCGAGGCCTGCAGGAATTTCCACCTTTTGTTTTGCCTCAACTCCAGTCATGCTTTGTTTACCGTCAACAATTATTGATGCTCCATCTCCAAGTTGCTTCCGTAAATCGTCTGATAACTCAAACGTCCAGAAAGATTGCTTTTTCTCAAAAAATTTGCAGTAATGGTCATCGTATGAGAATGTTAATTCGAAGTCATTCTTTTTTGAATTACCAACAAATGAATGCAGATATGCACATGTCTCATTAAAGCCCATCCAGTGTTTATCCTTGCGCGATTCTATCCAGTTAAGGTTATTACGAAGATCTATTCTCCTTCCTCCCGCAATTTTTGAACCTATAAGCTGCTCTGTCGTGAGGGTCCACAGCTTGTCCCAGCCTGCATCAGTCTCATCAGCAATGCCGTTTGACCGGGCTGTCAGGTCCAGGTCGTGGCATGTAAATTGTTCCGGCATCATCATTTTGAATTCTATCGTGTAATCGATGCCGACATAACATTCCCTGCTTACTCCAAGTCCGGCAATTGCAGCGATGCGTCCGTTATCATCTCCGCCATGAGTGCCTTCCATGAGCTCAGCTCCGGGACGGACCTCGGCAGCAAGAGGTGTAACTCCGAATGATTCCTTAATGGCCTCTATACCTTTTTTATAAATGAAAAGAAGATCGTTTGATGGAACCGGCACGTGTCCCCGTCTTACATCAACAACTTCATTATACCAGTCTGTAATTTTGAGTTCTCCATCGACAGGACTGCCCCACCATGGTCCGGGAGGTGATTCGAGATCCCAGTTCATATGCGACCATGCCCTGTGAGGCTGCAATTCAAAAACACCTCGCCTTAAGCCATCTTCAAGTCCTTTTTTTGTTGAACCGTAATCCTGCCAGTTGCCGAAAATATCCCTGAAAGGAGGTACATCCCATGAGGATTCGATCAGTCTCTTTTCAGGATTGGCAAAACCAGGCGTCAGGTTCATCACCATCATCTTTCCGTATTTTTCAAGAGGTTCGATAAGATACTTTACCAGTGTATCACTTGCAGGTGTCGGGTAATGCCAGGTCAGGCTCCATGCATGTTCACTGCATCCGACATCATCCATTATGAAAATAAAACCGTTTTCAAAGTTGTCGTTAAAGACACCATATCCTATCGAATATATCAACGCCTTCCTGAATATGTTCCTCATTACGGCGTATTTCCTGAACCAGTCCTTGCCGCCCCCTATCCAGACCGTTTTTGTATCATCATCAATATCTCTGACTGCTATTTGGGGAGTATTGCCGATTTTTCCCAATACCACCGCAGAACCTGATACAGAACAATCTACCATATCTATTTCGGAGATATCCTCCTTTACATTGACTATATCTGGTGTAATACCATTAGCCTGCGGTATGCTGGATCCTGCAAGTTGTTTACTGTCAGGCAATAACGTTCCCACAGCATCAGAGGTAATAAAGTGTTTCCCTGATATTTCATATTTATTTCCTCCACAACCCAGGAGAACTTTTCTGGTATCACTATAATTTATACCTGCAAGGCCGGCTATTGTATCATTTTTGATATAATCGAAAAGGGCAATCATACTTATACCATATTCGTTTACCGCGCGTTCCAGGACTTCATAATTTGCAGACATCCCCGTTAGTTTATCGGCATCTGCCATCCAGATCATACAACCATAATTCGGTTTTGCAGCATAATCGAGGAACCTGTTTATCTGCAACCTTTGTTCATCGAGCCTCAAAATGTCGAACGGAATCCCCCATATCTTAAGCATAGTGACAACATCAAGAAAATCATCACCTTTTACCCGAAACGGATCAATACTGTAACTCATGGGATCAGTCCACTGATCACCTATAATTACCAGAACACGGTATGGTTTGATATCCAGTTTTATGTTTATGTCCTCTGCTGCTGACACTTTACTACAGGATCTCGTGCAGCTCAAAACACTAACTGAAATTACAAGACTGACAAGCAGAATAATTGCTTTATTCTCAGGTCTTCTCATGATTTGAATTTATACTTCCTAAATTTTAATAAATGTATTTTTTCTATACAGATAATATAGTATCAGCCACACAGCGGTCAAAGCAGCAGAAGCTTCCACAAAGTCAGCCCATACACCAAGATACTTCAGCAAACCACCGACAAAAATATTTCCGATCAGTGTGAAATCGAAAAGATGGGAGGCGACATAGACAGCTATCGCATTCATTCCGATAACTACAAAAGGGAATGCCCATCTTTTATATCCCCAAACATCGATTATGAGATAGAAAAGGGCCAGAAGGAGAAAGCTTAATCCTCCTGCAAAAAGAACAAGTGAGCTTGTCCACAGGTGGTGAATTATCGGGAACCATATTCCCCACAACTTACCCGCTATTACACTGCATACTCCAATCAAAGCAAGGACACCTGCTTTCTTTATCGGTTTCATTTTCGATAACAGGACCTGACCGGCAAATACACCAAGCATAACAGAACATACAAAGGTCATGTTGGTGATTATATAGGTCCAACCGGCGCCCTCCTGCCAGTGACCAAGTACAGCGTTGTCGACGTATAATGCAAGGTTCAGGTCTGGTTCATAGATACCGGCACCATGACCCGGAACCGGTATCAGCGCCATAACCAGCCAGTAAAGGACAAGCAATCCGGCTGTTATACCAATCTGACATTTTCTGCCAGTCTCCAGGATCAGGACAGAACTGACCAGATAACCAACAGCTATTGCATGGAGAGTGTCGGTCCATAAATGCATTTTTGCTGTATCGAAGGTCAGTAGATGCCCCGATGCAACAAGTCCAAGAATATAAAGCACGACCACTCTTTTCAGAATATGAGTGTAGAGCTGCTTTTTAGTAGCTCCCTTTTTCATACGTTTACCAAACGAAACAGGCATTACCACTCCGACTATAAACAGGAAAAGTGGCATGATCAGGTCATAAAAATGAAACTGCCCCCAGCTGTGATCAAAATTGACCTCCATGTTGCCCAGGAATCCGATACCTGATGCTTTGCAAAGAGACACAAGTACTTCTGCTCCTCCGATTATCCAGAGCATATCGAATCCACGCAGGGCATCAACACACACTAATCTTTCGCTGGTTGCAGATGTCTGAGTTTTTAGATCCATAGTAATTATACTTCTGTGAGTTGATGAGTATTCATTATTGTCTTTCTGCTCCTTGTACCTGTTCCACCTTTAAATTTTCCGTGATGGAAATTCCCAGAAGAATTATGGCATTTTCATTGTTCCTGCTGTAATTCACAGATTTAAGATTCACTTCCTTTATCAGCTTTCCAAACCTTGGATTTACCCATTCATATGAAAAGAAGGTTACAGGATTTGTAATTTCTTTTGAACAAGTTACAGCATCTGCATCATAAGCATAACAGTTTTGGTTGTATTTTACTTTTGCCGTCTCTGATCCTTTAATTCTCTGATACCACCTCCAGTCAAGAATATTCAATCCGTATCGGAGAGGTATTGTTTCAATGAATCCATCTTCATAGACGACTTCGTACCACCCTAGCAGATCTGCAGTTTCATCGAAGTTGAAAATAGTGCTGTATGCTTTTCTGTTTGCAGCCTCTTTTGCGGATGCATGAAGGAATAGCAGGCTGTTTACATCACTGTTTACCACTATCCCATGGACGGAGGCTGGCTCTGTCTGTACTTTCTGAGTGGCAGCAACGACAGCTCTTTTACCAACTGAATCCGGTGGACAGATAATAAATATCTTATTCCCCTGTTTAATATCACCTGACATCAGATTATTCGCCAGCAGGCTATCTATACCCTCAGAAACAGATGAATTATAAAAAGTTGATATATCCAGAGCCGTTACTTTACTTCCCGCATCACTTGGAAGTAAATTTCCTGTAAAGCTATAATGTATACTGCGGATAAGCGGTTCTACTATAAATGCAAGCTTCTCGACCGGCAAATATTTTCCGGACCATAGCAGGTTTGAGCAACCAAGAAAGTCAATAAGCTGGTCTTTCCCAAAGTTTTTTTCTGTTGTTGCAGCCCACGATGAAGGTGCACCGCCCAGCAATCCTTTAGTACCTGATCTCTCCTCCCAGTTAGTGATATCTGCACGCAGGTTGCCATAAACCTGTTGAAATCCGAAATCAGAAATCTGTCTGTCATTAGCTGGTTCATCCCAGAACCAGTTGAAAACAAGAATATCCTTCGGGATGGATTTCAGAACCTGTTCAGGACTTAATGCACCCGGGATCTTATACTGGTAACCGGAGGATGATTTCCATAGCTGGAACTCCGTATGTGTGACTGATTCAAGGAGATGATCACCCCAGATCGCAGTTTTTATTCCCTTCTTTGCCAGGTAGTCGTGGATCTTAGCCAGATCAGCAGCGTAAAGATCTCCATAGTCTTTACCTCTGCATAGTTCGCAGAGATCTTTTTCCATTCTCCATTCATCATGACCGACATGAATAATTGAAGGATGAATGACATCAATGTATTCATCCAGTACATCAAAATAGATTTTATAACTACCCGGCTTCAGGGGGCAATAAGTATCAGGGAACGGTTGTACCATATTTTCAGCAAGGTCTTTATGCCCCCACAGTAAATAATATGCGTGGGTAAGTGATGGCAACTCCGGGATGACCTCAATATTGAATTGCCTGATATAATTTACAATTTCAGCAACTTCTGCCTTCTCAAGAATACCTCCGTCAGCATTATCCTGGTGAGATGAGTTCTGATATTCATTATGCACACCGGGTGGTCTGTCAAGCCTGCTGAAGTTCAGATACCGGGCAAACTGAACAGCTCCTACATTCAATTCAGGATGTCGTTCAAGACGCATATTTGCATTCAGCTCTAGAATTATTGTGTTGAACTTATAAAGTGCTGCAAAATCTCTTATAAACCTTTTAAAGAACGTAACGTTGTCTCTTCCCGGAAGGTACAGCTTTATCCCTCTGAAAGGATAATTTGGTTTGTCCCTGACTCTTAAACATGGGATTATTAATTGTCCATTTTTCCGGGAAATGACCTGTCTTAATGATTCCAGGCCATACAACGCTCCAGTCTTGCTGACAGATGCTACAATGACCTGTTTACCTGTAACAGATAGTATATAACCTTCATTCCCGAGTGCTGTTAATGTTTTAACAATGCCTTTTTTTTCGCAATATTGCTTAACCAGGGGATTTGACAAATCCCCTATCAGAATGATTTTATCATTGTCTGAAACCTCTGATCTTCTGGTGAGTAGTACAGGCAGTTCATATTTGTCAGAGAATTCACTGAAAAGCAGGTTTGCCAGGAATGTATCGGTCTGGGATGCTTTTTGAGGAAGCACAATAAATGTTGAATTGTCAATTTCAAAATTTTCCTGATCAACCTGGATTTCATATGGAATCGGGAAAATCAGTGGCCGGTTATAAGAAGAAATTTGGCCATCTGCAAACTGCAGATTTATGACAATAAATGACAAAAGGTTCAGATATACTCTTTTCACATTCATAGATCATAAAAATTAAAAAAGGTATTCAACCCGACTTACTTAAAGATTAATCAATTATCAGTTTTTGATGAATGGTCTGTATGTTTTAATAAACTGAACAAGCTCATCATCCTTATGGATTTTTACTTCAATAAATCCGTCATCCATTTCAGTTGTTCCAGTCGCAGTTGATCCACCTGACAGATAATGTATACCATGAAAATATAAGTTCATATAAAGATGAGTATGACCTTCAAGTACTAATTTCAGATTGTGATTTCCGAACAACCCCATAACAGCCTCAATTTCAGGAGATATACACCGCATTGAAGAAGAAGTTAAAGCATGAGGATTTATAACCGGAGTATGTATTGATATTACAAGGGGCGTCTCTTTTGCTGTGGCATTAAGCTCACTCTTTATCCATTTAATCTGAGCTGAATCGATCCCCTGTGTATAATTCTTTTCTCTTTCAAGGATTTTTATCCCATCAAGAATAAAATATTTCCAGCCATTATAATTAAATGTATAATACCGGCTGCCGTAGCGTTTCTCAAACATTTGTTTTCCCCAGTTTGGATTTGTTTTATCAATTCCGCTTTCGATTGTAATTCCAACATTTTCATGATTCCCCATAGTAAGGTAGACCGGCATCCTGAATGATCTGAACTCTTTATCCATAAGATTGAATAAAATCTCCGCTTTTTTGTCGTTGACATTCTTGGCTGTATAAATCATATCACCACCTGTCAGAACAAAATCGGGTTTAAGTTTATTTATTTGTTTTACGAGCTGTTCAAAGCTTGCCAGAACAGCTGAATCAGGCTGTAAATGGATATCCGGTAAATAAACAAATGAAAAATTCTTCTGGGCAAAAAGAAGCGTTACCTGTAAAACAAGAAGGACAGAAAGTTTAAAGCGATTCATTTGGAATATCAATTAAACATTAGTATTTCTCCCATGGTGCACGGTCTTCATTAAACATCAGATAAGCCCGCCTGCCAAACTGCAGCGGCGGGGATCCGACTTCAAACGCCCCAAGGTCGGGAGCCTTCCCGACAAAATTATCATTAAAACCCGGCAATAGTGTTCCGGTATCAATCAACGGATTATTTATCCACACAACAGGATCAGTAATTTCAAGTTTTTTAGTACCGAATTCATACGGGTATTTACCCCACTTAATACTGTTAATTGAAGATCTAGGATAAAATTCAAGGTTATAAGAAGAAACATATAAACGTGTTCCCGAAGGAGTTGTACCGAATTTTATCCCGTGTTCCTCTTTTGCAGTTTTCCCTTTTATGTTTCCTGAAAAATAATCAAAATCATAGTCTCCCTCAGGTTCCTTTTCAATATCGGTTGCCAGTCTTCCCGGTACATCGAAAATATTATTCCTTGTGACGCAATTGGGATTTACATGGCTTGAAAATGCATTGAAAACACCTCCGGGCTGAAGTATAGTATTATGAAAAATATACCTTCTGCCACCTCCGAATTCATTTCTTTCTCCTGTTTTTATTAAGGCCCCTCCCATTGAATTACTGTGTCCCGATCTGCTCTCGCGTGAAACATTTCTGAAAATATAAACAGGACCTTTCGATGTCGAAGCAGTTGCAATCCCATTGTAGAAGAAATGGATAAAGTTGCCCCATATTCTTACATTCATATTTCCGCCTTCACTTTCAATTGCATCATCCCAGGCGTTACGGATAATATTTCCGTATATATCCGAGTCCCTGTTCATATTTCCTGTCCAGGAGAAATTGCCGGACCCCCCTATACCATCATTAAAGCCGTGATCTTCAGTGGAAACAATATCGTTATACCTGATAACATTTCCACCCTTGCTTTCAATAATTGTTATTCCCTGTGGTCCGTCAGGATGACCTGTTTCCCAGTCATTTGAGGCTCCCCGCGGATCTTCGATAAGGTTTCTCTGAATTGTAAGGTTTGAAGTGCCGGTTTCAGCGAAAACGCCACTGTCAGAACCGCCCTCAAGGTTTCCATATGTTCTCGGACCCCCTATCCTGCCCCAGAATGCTATATAACATTGTTCAATTATAATATCATGTCTGTTCTTTCTTATTATTATTCCATGGATAGCTGGATTTCTTATTTCAGCTCCCCTGATTATAACATAGTCTGCATTTATTTCAATTCCGTTCCTGCAGACATTTTTCAGATTAATTACTGATTTTGAATTCTGAGGAGTCGTTACAAGATGATATGCATCAGGAGTTCCTGATTCAGAAATAACAATTGTAGTGTCTGATTCACCGGCCGGGAGCACTGTTATCTTGCCAACTGGAAATTTGTCACTTCTTGTTTGAAAACTCAATAGTGCCGTTGCAATATTGCTGGATAATTCAACCTGGTAAGCCGTGCCCTGCTTAAGGCCGACGATGCTGCCCCGGTGCTCGCTGTCTCTCGGATCATAAACCAGGACAAGCCCGTTCTTCCATGTCCCGCCTCCTTCCTCCCTGTATCGTAACCGGCAGGGATCTCCCTCCTGTACCTTCCAGTATATCCCGGCACATTCAAATGTTGGTACTGCATATGGATCCGACGTTTTTCCGGTTATTTTCTGACCATAAATGTATTGCAGAGTAAATAATTCAACGATTAAAACTGCAAGAAATAACTTTTTCCAGTTCATTTTATATATTATTTATTGTGTACAATCAGGAATACCTTACTGCCTCGTCCACAGCGTGCTAATGACAAGCATGGGATCACAGGCAATTGGTATTTATAAAAGTAATGAAATATTTATGTTATGAGTTAATGAGTTCCTTCTTAATATTTAGAACCTGTCGAAATTTTATATAAACTTATTTTTAATTTTGGAAGATTTAGTTGAGATCATCAGACTTGAAATAATACCGATTAACATGCATAGGCTTCTGAGAAAATCTGTTCCCTTAATACTTGTCCCAGGAATAGTTCACCTTATTAGTTCGTGCAATGAAAAGCAGGATTCAACCACTGTAGGTACGTCAGAAATCACAGTCATCACTCAGACGAGAGCTGTATCAGGAGGTTACGTATATTCCAGGAACAATCGTACAGTTTCTTCCAGAGGTGTTTGCTGGAGCACGACCGCAAATCCGACAATACTGGATTACAAGACCTCCAACGGAAAAGATACGGGTAATTTCATAAGCATCATCACGGGTCTTCGCCCGAACACTGCATATTATTTACGGGCTTATATCACAAATACAAAGGATACCTTATATGGTGAAATCAAATCATTTACCACACCTGACTACGGATCAGTAAGAGATATTGAAGGAAATGAATATAAAACCATTACTATCGGAACACAGACATGGATGCTGAAGAACCTTTGTACAACCAGGTTTAAAGATGACACACCAATCGCACAGGTAAGTGATAGTGCAAAATGGGCTTCAATAACGACGCCGGCTTATTGCTGGTATAAGAATGACGAAGCTGCATTTGAATCAACATATGGTGCATTGTACAACTGGTTTACTGTCAATACAGGGAAGCTTTGTCCTGAAGGCTGGCATGCTCCCAGTGATGATGAATGGAACATTCTGACTTCCATTTACGGGGGTGAAAAAGTTGCCGGGGGAAAGCTTAAAGAGCGCGGGATGAGCTACTGGGTAGATCCCAATTCAGGGGCTACCAATGAAAGCGGATTTACTGCACTCCCCGGAGGTTTCCGTTACCATGACGGAGTATTTTTCGATCTTGGTTTCGGAGGATACTGGTGGTCAACTGAACAACACAGTACTTCAGATGCTTTTTTCCGGTTCATTTATTATAAGGACAGCGCTGTTTTCAGGTTCAACAACCGCAAGAGAAATGGCTTTTCAGTGCGATGTGTCCGGGATAAAGAAACAATTTTACCTGTAAAATAAGCAATCAATTAAAAATCCGGGTTCTTTTCCGGCCGGAATGAATCTTCTTTTCCTGAAAGATACTCAACAAAAATGGGATCCGAATAAAACCATAAATCGGAAAAAGCTTTTGCAGCACTGTTTTCCTCAGCGATGTCCGGTAATGGATTACCAGCGCCATCAATCTCTTCAGGGGTATTTAAAGCAAGGTTTGTACCTCTTAAACGGAAATACATATTCCCGCTAATTTCTGCTCTGTAAGTCATCTTTTTCCAATCATTTCCAGGATCAGTCCATTTTATACTCTCAAGACCATTTAAGTCCTTTAGTCCTCCGGTTGCGTCGAAGCGGGCTATAACCCTGGTGTTTGATATATTGTCCCTTGTATAATCCGTGCTTGAAGGTGAAATTAAACCTGTGACCTGTCCGGCTATAAGATCAATATGATTTATTACAGGATTTGTATATTCACTGTAGGTATTGTTGTTAGTGTTATCCGGATCAAAAACCTCAATTTCAATTGTTACATATTTTGTATTTGTTTTGAAAGTTTTGCCCATCACTGCCGTTCCGATTTTGAAATTAAGATCTGTTATAAGATCCCCTGTAACAATAAATCTGTCTCCTGAGCGCATCCCATCGATTAATGCCTGGGCATCATTTCTTTTTGTTACCCTGATATAGGTTTTCTGATATTCTCCCGGATAGAAGTCATCATCATCATGATAGTCAGAGCTTGCAGATATCCACCACCTTCTCCCCTCACTCAGGAGAGCATCCCAAACCCCACCAATCTTTGAAGCAAATACTCCAGCCCCTCCGAAGGTTGCACCTTTATTTCCGTCCATAACGACACCATAAGGTGTATCCTCAAGGTCATAGCTTCCGCGAGTGGCATTTTTCTGGTGTCCGGGCATTGCATCAAAACCGAAGCAAACATCAGGAGCTGCATTATTGAAATCCCTGAAGTCGGATATGGTGTAGCCGCCTGATTTGTCAGGATGGCTTGGAACAACGTAGGTTTGTAAAGGATAGTTTGCCTGAAGCCATTTTGCCGCTTCCAGAGCTTTTTCCTTTCCGGTAAAGTTTCCCTTTTTCCACCCGAATGCAAGGCCGCCGGTTGTATCATTATCTTCATCATCGAACATGTACTCAAACTGAGCCAGTGGATCGCAGTTTTCATTGGTATCATTAAATTGATTTGCAATTATTGAGATGTTTGCATGTTCATGACCGGGTACGTTCCACTCAAATGCCTGAAGTAATAATTTATCAGGGAATAATCTGCGCCATAACAATATATCCTGAAAACTGTAATATTTCAGTGATTGCCACCTCCACATAAATCCGGCATTTTCAGCCTCCTGAGGTGAGCCCAGAGGTTTTATTCCGGCACAGGTCCATGTGACTCTTGTCCCGAGGTCATCGCCTGAAGCTCTTCCCCAATTTTCACGGGTGCCGCCATGATCGCTATTCGCCCACCAGTCAAGACCGTATTTATTGCTTGCTTCCATGACATGCCCGATCGAATAATTCCCGCCGGAATAGGTTGTATGCTGGTGAAAATCACCGGAGATATACAATCCTTTGACAGGCCTGTCGGTTTCACTACTGATACATGAATTCAATCTTGTGATGCTCAATACAATCAGAAGTAAAAGAGTGGTTTTTTGTTTCATATTTATGATTATTTTCTTTCAACAGCACCAATATCCGGAACTGAACCCGAAATATATTTTTCAGGTACTTCTATCAAAATTTTTCCGTTCTGCTCAAATTTCTTTCTGCCGGCATCGATGCATAGGCTGTTTGATGATGGCATAAAAGTGTTGTTATCAATATAAGGATCGGAAGAGAAGATATTCCCTTCCATTTTTACTGACTCATTAAAGTCAACGAAATCATCACCGCCATTGGAAAAGAATAAGTTATTGATGGCAGCTGAGTTTCTTCCAAATTTTTTGAAACCACCCAGGGTATTGCCCATTACTATATTATTTACTGCAATGAGACTATTTCCACCGGTAGCACCCATCTGATTATCGATCAGAGTGTTATTGTAGAAACAAATCAATTCATCCATTGTGGTTGCACCGGCAATATTTTCCCGTGTATTTGTTCCTTCCATACAACCAAGGCCAACTTTACAGTTTTGTATGATATTATGATGGATATCAAATGTCTTGCCTGTGAATATGTCATACGAGATTATCTGGATCCCGGCATTATTACTTCCGGTGATCTTGTTTTCCCTGATGGTGTAATGAATGTTCTGGTTGGGATAATCATATAATCTTATCTCCATTCCATCGTCGTTACTATTTATGATCGTGTTATTTTCAATCACAATATCGCTTCCGCGATTATTTCCGCCAAGTCTGATGTCGAGATCGAGCCCGTCATCCCTGTCGTTTTCGACGGTATTGTAACCTGCATATCCACCTCCAGAGCCCTCGAAGCTCATTGCATCGAGGGTTCGCACAAAATGGTTGTATTTGATAGTTGCCTTTGCAGTGATATTCAGGGGGTGGTCACCATTGATGATCCTGAGTCCGCTGATCTCAATTCCATCCTTCATTAAATTAAACAGGATTGAATCCTGAGAATCAATAATTGTCTGATCGATTTTTGATACATCACCGCTGATTTTCCATTCCGACGAAATTGCGACCGATTTATTAAGATCAATTTTCATTTCATAATATGTTCCGGGAGCAAGTATTATCCAATCTCCGTCCGAAGAGTTTTCCACGGCATTTGCGATCGTCTGGTAGTCAGATGGGACTTTTAGAATTTGGCCGTCTTCATTTTTGATATGACCGCTTTTCAGGTTGCATGCAGTGCTGAAAAAACATAAAGCAGTTATTACCTTCAGGATAACTGTTGATTTCATAATTTAGTACCTTAAAAAGATCTGCCTCCAGGAAGTGGGGAGGCAGATAACTTACTTGATTATTCTAAATGACTTTTTTGCTCAGGCATCCCGGAGTGTCAAACTATGCTTCAGTACCCCGGGTTCTGAGGAAATACTTTTGTCAGGTTGGCATCTATAACATCCTGCGGTATCGGAAAGATTGTATCACGCAGAGTAATCTTCTCACCGCCGTACTTATTATACAATTGTGTTCTTTCAAACCATTTATGCGTCCTTAGCAGAGTCATCCTGCGTTCTTCTTCAATGAACAGCTCGCGTGAGCGTTCATCGAGTATATAATCAATGGTGATGGTATTAGGATCAGTAACCAGGGTTGCATGTGACCTCCCCCGGATTACATTTACATCTGCCATTGCCTCATTCAGGTGACCAAGTTTCATTTGTGCTTCAGCTCTAAGCAGGTAAGTATCAGCCAGTCTGATATAGATCTGGTCTGTCCATGCGAAGTCTGCCTGCACATCCACTGTGCTGGTTCCTTCTCCTTTTCTTGAATAAGGCCAGTCATTGACTTTATACCTTGTAGCTGTAATATCCTGGTCCCATTTGAGCCAGATAGTGTCTCCATAGTTATAACCGGCTGGCAGCTTATCAGCTGGTAATTCGCCTACACCCGTGTATCCTATATTATTTTCTTCTTTAGTCTGAAGCCTGAAGGATGTACGCAGTATATAGTTCTGGGCCCTGTCATCGGTTTTTTCATAGCTGTCGATCCACCATTTTGTCGGCGCAAAATATGATTTACCCCTGCCGCCTCTTTCCACAGTATACTGGATGGCAGCTACGCCTCCAACCTTCATGCTATTGTAGGTACCTACCGTGGAGCGCGACAGTTGGTGGCCCTGCTCGTCAATACTGTTGTACAGCTCGAACTGGAATACCCAGAGAGCTTCCCTGTTGCCCTGCTCCCTGTTCTGGTTTCCTTCCTTGAACATATCGCCGAAAGCGCTTCCTGTCGGATCATCCTTAAATACGCCATACCTTTCAGTTGTAAGCACATAGGCAGGATTGTTAATTGCCTGGTTACACCAGTAAAGCGCACTATCGGGTTTACCTACTGTAAGATACATTTCAGCCAGAAGGGTCTGAACAGCTCCTTTTGTGATCCTGCCCTGCAACGAAGCTTCCGTTGGAACATACTGTTGGCCAAATATATAATCACTTATTATAGCTTTTCTGACTTCAGCGACAGGAGTACGTTCCCAGTCGGTCTTTATTCCCTGAGGCATTGTGAGTACCAGCGGTACATCGCCCCATGAGTAGGCGAGCCGCCTGTATGCCCATCCCCTTATGGCCCGGGCTTCAGCAACAACTCTGTTATAATTGTTCTCAGGGTTATCCGCACCGCCTCTCCAGTCGACCTCCTGATCTGCATAGTAGATGATTGTATTGGAGGCATTAACTATTTCATACAACCATTGCCAGGTCTCCAGCAGGTCGTCATCTGAAGGATTGTTGGATGTGGTCCACATCCAGAAAATATCGCTTCGTCTGGCGTTGCTGGTCATGTTATCAACTCCGTTAAGCGCATTTTCAAGTTTTTCTGATTGCCACCTGGCATACCTTGCCAGGAAGTAAAGTCCGTTCATTGCTGCTTCAAATCCATTATAATTCTTGAGAATAGTCGGACCTGACAAAATGTT
>JADDYF010000281.1 GCA_015712185.1 Bacteroidales bacterium | reverse complement strand
GGAATAGCGTGTCAGGTTTATCTTCTGGTCGTCAGCTTCAACCTGGGCAAAATCAGTATTTACCGTAAGATCAACGGTAAGATTATTTGTAATGCTGTACTTTGCATCAACACCTGCGTCGTATTTCAGTGTGGTGGTCATATCATAATCCGTACCTTCTTCAGCAAGTTCATTTACCTGACCAATTCCGCCTGTAATGTATGGAGTAATATATACAGGTTTCCTTGGCTTTAAACCTTCGAATTCAATTAATGTTGTAAGCGACGGTTTCCAGTACGATCCGTTTGAACTGGGTGGAACGGCCGGAAATGTGGCCATTTCCGATTTCGCCGGACTGTAACGCAAGACCGTTATTCCCATAAGTGTTTTCCCCTCAGCTTCCTGAAATCTGAGGCTCGAAAACGGGATTCTGAACTCTGCCGACCATCCCTTTCCGCTGATAATTGATTTAACGTCCCAGAAGGTGTTCCAGCTTGAATTGACATCAGAATTCATGTCAACGAAGTCGTTCTTTACCGTTGCATCTGTCCTTAATCCATTGGGATTGGTCCAGAAGCTCACAGCATTTACTTTGTCATTAAAGGTGTCGAGAATGATACCGAACCAGTCGGTGGTTGGTTCAAACATATCCCTCTTTTTGCCAATAGCCCTTATATCGCCGGGATTTTTATAACTGAGTATCCCTGAGACATAAAAATTCACATCATCATAGGCAATCCTGATGATGGATGCTTCGGTTGGTTCGTTCCCGAACACCGGGCTATGCATCGTCATCGGCAAAGGCTGAACAGACTGCCAGGCTGCTTCATCAGGTACACCGTCGAAATTTATTGGTACTGTTAATTTATTAACAATAAAAGGTGCCTGCGACCAGGTCTCAGCAGTTATAACCAGAAATAATCCGCAGAATATTGCTCTGATCATCCGGTAATACGGTGATGGTTATTAAACGGTTCAACGATCCAACGGTTCAACGATCCAACGGTTCAACAGTCCAACGGTTCAACGGTTCAACGATTCAACAAGATTTATTATTTTTCCCGGGTGAATCTTTCCGTTATTAGTTCCGGCCATTTCAGGTCGAGCTCCTCAAGTGTTTTAAGCACGACTTCTGCAGCTGCATGCAGCTTCTGCCAGTTCTTATCTGAAGGAATGATATTCCAGGGAATTTCACTGCAGTTGCTTATGATCTTCTCATACACATCCAGATATTCATCAAATTTCTCCCGTGTATCCCAGTCACCGTCCTTATGCTTCCAGTGTTTTTCCTTTAATTCGATACGTTCCAGGAGTCTTTCTTCCTGAGCTTTTTTGGATACGTTCATGAAGAATTTAAGGACCTTTGTATCATTATGCTCAAGGATTTTTTCAAACTCATTGATCAGCCGGTAACGTTTTTCAATCACCTCCGGAGCAATATATTTCTCAATTGTCGGAACAATGATGTCCTCATAATGCGATCTGATGAATACATGAGTTGTTCCTTTGCGTGGCGAAACTTTATGTATTCGCCATAGAAAATCGTGTGCATATTCTTCCTCAGACGGCTTCTTAAAGCTGTCAACCTCAAATCCTATCGGATTACAATATTTCAGCAATCCCTTTGTCAGTCCGTCTTTTCCCGAGGCATCAGTTCCCTGTAAAACAATCAGCAGGCTGTATTTATTCTGAGCAAACATTTTATGCTGAAGCTCTCCGATCCTTTTCAGCATCTTATCAGTTTTTTTCTCGGTCTTTTGTTTGTCCCAGTCTTTGTTAAAAGTCGGATAATCAGAAAGTTTGATTTTCATTTTAAAGACATTAAGTTTCAAAAAGATATTTCTTAAGCAGAGCGATTCCTTTATTAATCTCTTCCCTTCCTGAAGACTCAATTCCGTACCAGCCCCTGTAACCTGATTCTTTTGCAAGCCGGATCATTTTTGCAGACAACTCTTCGGTAGGCTGGTTGCGGTACGACATGCCTCCTGCAAAAGGAAGCATCTTAAGCAGGTAACTGACATTGTCGAAGGTATCCGATGGCCGGCGCCAGTCTGGGTAACTTCCGAAGTACAGGTTATTGACCTCCCTGAAAAGTGATACCATCCAGTCGGCATCATCCGAAATTCCACCGTGATTCTCGATCAGGACGCTGATTTTTGCCGGTACAGCATATTCCATCATCATCTGGTATGTTTCAACAGCATATTTCAAAGCCTCTTCCTTTGAAACGTTCTTCGGACCCCGGCAATTTGTCCTGATTGCATGACATCCCAGATATGCTGCCGCGTCAATCCACTTCCTGTGGTTTATCTCAAACTGCCGGCGCTCTTCCTTAGTCGGTGAACAACCGTCGCCTTCATCGTCAACCATTATAAGAACCATGGTGACATTAAGATCTGCTGCGTTTTTCTTAAGCTGCCGCAGATATCCCTCAGTAGTAACTTCAAACAGGGTATTAACAAATTCAATCCCGTTTAGTCCGAAATCATTTCTGGCTATCTTCGGAAAATCGAGAGTTTTCCATTTTCCTGAACGTACTTCGTCCACAAGAGCCCATTGTGCCAGTGATATATCATCCTTTATCGGCCGAGGTGCAGGTTCTGTAACGGCTTCTGTTATCAATGATGGTGCAGCAATGCCTGCTGCACCGATCATCATTGACTTCTCAACAAAATTCCTCCGTGTAATATGTTTCATTCGATTAAGAATTAGTATAATTAATCAGTTTTTAAGAAACCAGCTGTAAATCTTATATTTCCCATCCCGGGCGGTATTCCCTGGTGAGAAACTTATCTGCCTCCCGGTAGTTGGTGATTTTCATATTCACACTGTCATATTCAACTCTCCTGCTTGCTCTCAGTGATACTGCCCCAAGCAGGATTGTGTCGGTGACCGGCAAAGCTTTGAGGAAACTGCCAGGCGACTCTGTTTTGTTCCTGAATGCATTGATCCAGACATCATTTCCGGATCGTTCTGCAGTAGCAGGCTGTTCAGTGGTGACACCAGCCATTCTGCTTTCAGGAACCAGCCTGGGATTCTCACCTCTGAATTCGGCAATGATCTTGCCCTTATCGCCGACAAACATCATTCCTTCCCTTGTCAGCGACTTCCCGTCAGCAATAACCTCATCAGGAGTGAGCGGTTTCATTCCGCCATCCCACCAGTAAAGATCAAACGGACCAAATTCCTTTGTGGCCGGCATCTGGAACCGTATCATGCACGACAGCGGGAAAGCCACGTCGTTTACCACACCGGTTGCGACATTGTTATTAAGTGTACAGGTCGTTGTACCATAAGCATCTGCGCTGATTGCCGGTTTATCAATTCCGAAAGCGAGGAAGAGAGGGAAAAGACTGTAATGTCCCATGTCGGCAATGCTGCCACCGCCGAAATCATACCAGCCCCGGAAGACTGCGTGCGTGTAGTACGGATGGTACGGGCGGCTTGGGACAGGGCCCAGCCAGAGATCCCAGTCAAGACCAGCCGGGACCGGAGGGGTTTCAGTCGGATTCGACTGCCACTGGGGCCATACCGGCCTGTTTGACCAGTTATGGATCTCTCTCAAGGTGCCTATCCGGCCTTCCTTAATCCATTTTTTTGCCAGGTCATAGCCGGGTCTTATACTCCATGCCAGCAGATGGGTAATACATCCGGTCTTTTTAGCGGTATCATATGTCGCTCTGAATTCACGGATACGGTTGGCAATCGGTTTATGGGTTACCACATGCTTCCCTTTCTTCATTGATGCGATCGCTACCGTGGCATGCAGGTGATCTGGGGTCATGATCTTTATTGCGTCGATATCTTTCTCTTTCTCCAGCAGTTCCCGGAAGTCGGAATAAGAGGTGCAGCCCTTGTATGTGCCTGAATCTTTAGATTTTCCATAATATTTCTGAATAAACTCCTGACCAACATCCCTGCCTCCGGGAATACCTTTCAGATTTTCACCCCAGGTATTATCTCCCAGAGCCTTCCTTATACCATTTCTTACATCATTCTGCGACCAGTCCACATAATCGGTGGTAAACTTATTCGGATCACAAACCGAGACGATCTGCAGAGCCGGATTAGCTATAAGCGTGACCATCTCCCTTAATCCCTGTGTCCCGCAGCCGATATACCCGAGAGTCAGCTTGTCATTCGGAGCTATGTATCCCGGTCCGCCAAGGACCCTTCTCGGAACCACGGTCAGGGCCAGAGAACCGGCAGCAGCAGATCCGAGAAATTTACGACGATTGATTTTTTTTGAGGTTGCCATTTTCTTTGTATGGTTTGGTTGATAAATAAATTGAATAGAAGATTTAAGAAGTAGGATAACCAAAATTACAAAAATATATATGATATAACAGGCGACTTGTGAAAAATGATTTGGGGAAAACCGGAAGAGGTGTCAGGTTGCAGACGTCAGTCTTGCGGCTACCGGCTACCGGCTACAGGCTTCTGACTTGTTGCACTCAATTAAAAATGTTATCTTAGCTATGAACTATAAAGATCCAGCAACATATTCAAATCACCTGCTATGGAAAACAATCCTGGAATTAAGATGCTTTTCGTTTTGCTGTTCTGCATTTCTTTATTTACGGCATGCAAAGAATCTACCCAACCCGGTGAAACATTTTTCGAACTCAGAAAAATCGCAAAACGGAATCCTGATATCACGGTATTAACCGGAGGAAAGGGATTTGACCAGCAGGTTCTTAAAGTTAGGCCTTCATCGGAAAATACCACAGTTACTCTGTGGAAAGAGGGTGACAAAGGAAGCTGGGCTGATGCCAGATATCTTGTTTTTGAGATAGTTGACGCTGAGGATTACAGCGGAGTGATAAATATAGAATTCTACAGAAAAAATGAGAGTTCTGATCGTGACAGGGAAGTTCCTCAGAGCGAAGAGGAAGCAGCAGGTGTGAAAGAAACGCCCTGGCTCTCGTGTCTGATGGGTGTGCTGCCAAAGCTGAAGACAAAGGTTGTTCTGCCCCTCAGCTATCTTGACGCCCAGAGTCTTTTTGTAACCAGGTCGCCCAGGCAGCTGAAAGGCACAATGAACGGAAACAGGCTTGATCCCAATGATATAATAAAGGTTGCACTCAGATTCGGACCTTATATAGATCCATGGTTTACACCTGAATTTGAGATAGCTTCTGTCGGATTAACAACCAGTCTTCCTGTACCGTATCCGCCGTTACAAAATCCGGTAATTGATAAAATGGGTCAGCGTACCGACAGGGACTGGCCGGGGAAGATCAGGAATGAGGCTGATCTCGTCGCACAGAATCTTCAGCTTGAATTATTGGCCGCGGGAAGCAAATATCCTGAAGAGTGGAGCAAATATGGCGGGTGGAAGAATCTGAGATTCAGGGCAACAGGTTTCTTCAGAACGCACCACGATGGGAAACGCTGGTGGCTCGTCGATCCTGAAGGATATGCATTCCTCAGTGCAGGTGTTGATTGCATCCGGCTTACCTCTTCAGGACCGGTGGACGGAATTCAGGATCTCTTCGAATGGCTCCCTGAAGTAAACGATCCGGTATTCTCAGAGGCACTTTCCACAGGAAGGAATGCAAAAAACATGGACTTCTATAGATCGAACCTTATACGCGTTTTCGGCGATAAATGGAAGGAAAAATGGAGTGTGATAACTGCAGGGCTGATGAGGGAATACAAGGTAAACACAGTGGGAAACTGGTCAGACATAAATTTTGCCCGCGAAAACAAAATACCTTATGTCCTCCCTTTGAACCGTTTCCCGGGAACCAGTGTCCAGCTGTACCGCGACTTTCCCGATGTCTTTTCTGCGGAATTCCTCAGTAATTCGGAGGAATTTGCCAGACAGCTGACAGAATATAAGGATGATCCATACCTGGTGGGATATTTCCTTCGTAATGAACCTCAGTGGGCATTCGGATATCATAACCTGGCCTATGAAATGTTCGGTACCACGCAGGAATCAGTCACAAAAAATGAGTTTATCAGGTGGATCACTGAAAAATATAATGGCGATATCCGTCAGTTTAATGATGCATGGGCTCTTAGCCTTAACGACTTTCAGTCGCTCAGATCAATGACCTTCAAGGAATATCCTTCGGTTAAGGCCGACAGCGATTTCTATTCCTTTTCAACAATCATGGTAATGAAATATATAGATATCCCTTGTGATGAAGTCGCAAAAATCGACAGTAACCATCTTAACCTCGGAATGCGTTATGCCTGGATAAGCTCGGATCTGTTATACAGAGCAGGAGAAAGGTTCGATGTATTCTCAATTAACGGATACGGGTATGATCCTCCTTCAACAGCAGAGATTGCAAAACGCAGCGGAAAGCCAGTGATGATAGGGGAATTTCACCACGGTGCCGTTGACAGAGCGCTTCCCGCAACAGGGATCACCGGCGTCCTCAGCCAGGAACAGAGGGCAGCCGCATACCGTAATTATATTGAACAGGGATTTGCCCGGCCTGAAATGGTCGGGATGCATTATTTCCAGTGGGTAGATCAGCCATATTATGGCCGGTTTGATGGTGAGAATTATAATATAGGAGTTGTTACTTTAAACAATATTCCCTATCCCGAGCTGACCGGAGCTATGAAAACGACGAATGAACGAATATACAAAATAGCGACAGGATTGTCAGAACCATATAAAGGCGACATAACAAGAATACCTCCGATACACTACTGATATAAAGCAGGCAGCCTGGCCTCATGGGTTGATTCCGGATGTAAGATCTCCGGCATTGAAACTGTCGCTTCCATTATTTCAGGGACGGTTGATAATTTGGGATAAATACGCAAAATGTATTAGGTGACATATTATTAAAACTTCTATTTTTGATGTATATCTGATTCTGCCCGGCTGTCCGATGGAAATAGTCTTATATATAATTCCTGCAGTTATCATTACTGCTGTAATAACCTGGCTGATTACGAAATATGTCTTAACTGCAAGGTATCAGGAATCGTTGATTGCAAGACAGGAAGAGTTAAATACCCTTAAGAACCAGAACAGTGTCCTGCAGGCGAATGTAGAGGCTCAGAATAAAAGTCTCGAGGAGGTCAGAAAATATATGATCGATACATTTAAATCTGCAGCATCCGATGCGCTTGTTCAGAACAATAAGCAGTTCCTCGACCTGGCGAAGGCTCAGCTTGAGACAAAGGTTGAAGAGTCGAAGGGTGATCTGGACAAACGAAAAGCGGCCATTGAGGAGATGCTGAAGCCGGTAAAGGAGTCGATCGACAGCTATAAAAAGAGAATTGAGGAGCTTGAGAAGGGTTCGGAAAAAACATTCGGTCAGGTGACTGAAATGCTTTCTTCTCTCCAGAAAACCCATACCGTGTTGCAGAAGGAGACCGGCGCACTTGTAAATGCCCTGAGGAATCCGAGGATAAGGGGCAGGTGGGGAGAGATAGGACTCCGCCGCCTTGTTGAGTTTTCAGGCATGCTGGCTCATTGTGACTTTGTCGAACAGGTGGTAAAAGAAGGAGAAGATATAACATTGAAACCCGACATGGTGATAAATCTTCCCGGGAACAGTCATGTAGTGGTTGACTCAAAGCTCCCCCTGGATGCATACCTCGATGCGCTTGAGACCGAAGATGAGATTCACCGGAACAACCTGCTGTTAAAGCACTCCAGGGATTTGAGAGACCATATAAACAAGCTGAGCAGGCGGCAATACTGGTCCCAATTCCAGCCTGCCCCGGATTTTGTAATCTTGTATATGGAAGTGGAATCGGCATTTAATGCTGCTCTGATGACCGATAAGAACCTTCTTCAGGATGCAATGAATAACAAGATAATCCTGGCAACACCCACTACATTGATGGTAATATTGAAATCGGTCGCAATGTCGTGGCAGCAGCATAGCATTACTGAAAATGCACTTTCAATACTGGATGCGGCTACCGATTTTTATGACCGTGTAAATGTCTTTGCTGGTCATCTCGATAAGATGGGAGGTGGATTAAAGGCAGCGCTCAGGAGTTATAACGAGGCAATAGGCTCCTGGGAAAGCAGGATCGTGCCTGCAGGCAGGAAACTTGAACAGTTAAAATCAACCGACGCAAAGAATGCATTGCCGGATTTTGATATCATCGATAAACCGGTAAGAGAGATAAAGAAGCCCGAAGATTGATCCGTGAAGAACACTCAGACATTACAATGTAAGGTAATTCTTCAAAATCCCGCAGAATGCTCAGCAAAATGGATATGATGAAATTCTTGTTACCGGTCATTGCTGCGGCAATAATAACTGGCTGTTCCGGCAGATCCGGAAAAGGCAAAGATTCCTCCGCGCTGCAGACAGAAATTATTGCAGAGAAAGACAGCAATTCAATCTTCGACGGTAAAACTCTCGACGGGTGGGAAATAACAAACTTTGGTCCGCAGGGCCCGGTATATGTTTCGGGTGGTGAAATAACACTGGGAATGGGTGATGGCTGCACTGGTATAACCTGGAAAGGAGAGTTCCCTGAGGTTAATTATAAGGTTTCCCTTGAAGCCATGAGAGTTGCCGGTAATGATTTCTTCTGCGGAATGACCTTCCCTGTTGGCAAGGAACCGTGCACGCTCATTGTCGGCGGTTGGGGAGGAACTGTGGTCGGACTCAGCAGTATAGACGGACTCGATGCTTCGGAGAATGAAACTTCAACACAGATGCTCTTCGAAAAAAACCGCTGGTATAAAATTTGCCTTGCAGTAAAATTGGATACAATCAGGGCATTTATCGATGACAGCCTTGTTGTGAACTTTATCAGGAAAGATGAGGTATTGTCGATCAGACCTGAAGTTGAATTGTCAAAACCCTTCGGAATTGCCTCGTGGAATACAACAGCAGCGTTACAAAATATAAAGCTGGAACGTATAAAGGAATAATTAAATAATATTAGAAATAAAATTCACAGGTAAAAATGAAACGAAGTTTCTATTTAATACTGATTGTCGGTTTCCTGGTTTCATGCAAAACGCAGGAACTTTATCTGAGTGTAATTGAACCGGCGCCGGTGACACTTTCAAAGGATATCAGGAAAGTCGGGATCATAAACCGGACAACTCCTACAGAGGCAACAAAAGTGCTTGATGTGATCGATAAGACACTTTCGCTTGAAGGGAAGGAACTCGATATTGAAGGCACCAGGGAATGTATAAAGGGAGTGACTGATGAGCTGCTCAATAACTCGAGATTTGACGAGGTGAAAGTATTGGATGATGTCGATCTCAGAACTCCGAAGCTCAATATCTTCCCTGTTCCCCTTTCATGGGAAATCGTCAGCAGGGTTTGCAAGGAAAAGGGTACTGATATCTTGTTCTCCCTCGAAATGTATGACACAGATACGAGGATAGGTTATTCATCGCCGGGAGGAGACAGGAAAACTACAATTGGAGCGATTCTCAGAGCCGTGGAGACACAGGCTAATATGGAGACCATTGTAAAAACGGGCTGGCGGATCTATGATCCGGTAGGTCAGATAATAGCCGATGAATTCATTTATCCCCAATCGGTAGTTTTTACAGGACGCGGCCCTACACCGCTTGTGGCGGCGGCTGCTCTGATCGGCAGGAAAGAAGCAGTCAGGGAAGTAAGCAATAAGGCCGGTCATGGATATGCACTCCGGCTGATCCCTTTTGAGCTGCGTGTTATGCGCGATTATTTCGTCAAGGGCACCAGCAATTTTGTGATCGCCAAAAGAAGGGCAAGGGTAGGAGAATGGAACGCAGCGGGAGAGTTGTGGGAAAAAGAGACCGCCAATCCGAAACCAAAAATTGCCGGACGCGCCTGCCACAATATGGGCATAATCAACGAGATAAACGGAGATGTGGAGACAGCGCTCGAATGGGCACAAAAGGCATATATTGACTACAACATAAGAAAGTCACTCAAATATACAAGGATACTCGAGAACAGGCTGATGAAACGCGAGATACTCGAGGAGCAGCAGCAACAATAAAGGTACAAGACTCAAGATACAAGGCACAAGGTTCAATCATCTGTCGCATTGTGTCCTGCGCCCTGCGTCCTGAACCTTTAAATAAGCATTTGTAAAATTGTTCCTTGAAATAATTCCCTGATCAGAGAAAATTCTGTAACTTCAACTCTAGTTTGTAAGTGAACCAATTCCTTATTTTTATTCAATACAACGACCCATGAAAAATACTGTTATTTTCTTAACACTTGTGGCTTTCACATTATCAATTACATCGTGCAAAGTTGAAACAAAAGAAGCTCCCGCTCCGAAGACAGATATTTCAGAGTTTCTTGGACAATGGACTATTGATATTGAAGGTGGTTCTGTCGGCTGGATAGAAGTGCGGCAGGAAGAAAATTATCTCGATGCCGATATTCTCTGGGGTGGTGGCAGTGTTTTACCGGTTTCTGCCATTTTTCTGGCAAAAGATAATATTCTGACCATTCAACGCACCAACGACGTTGTCAGGACCAGGGATGAAAACAGGAATCCTGTAAGGACCCAGAAAGTGACCAACTGGCTTGAAATAACGAAGAATGGCGACAAGATTGACGGGATCTTATTATCGCCCCGCCGCAACTGCCTGAGCATCGATACAACAATGTTTACAGGTAACAGACTGCCGCCTGTTCCTCCTGCACCCGATCTTACCAAAGTTAAATACGGCGATCCGGTAATCCTGTTTAATGGTAAAGACCTGACAGGATGGAGGCTTAAAGAGGAGAAGCTGACAAATGGATTTAAGGTTACTGACGGTATTATAGTCAATGATCCGGTTCAGACTGAGGGTGCACCGCATATAAGCTACGGGAACCTCAGGACTGAAAAGGAATTTGAAGATTTTAACCTGAAGCTTGAGGTGAATGTGCCGGAAGGCAGCAACAGCGGAGTATACCTGCGGGGAATATATGAGATACAGGTGATGGACTCCTATAAAAGAGAGCTTGATCCACATAACATGGGAGCCGTTTACAGCAGGATCAGGCCAACAGTTGCAGCCGAGAAACCGGCAGGTGAATGGCAGACTATGGATATAACCCTCTGCGACAGGCATATAACAGTAATACTCAACGGCGTGAAAATAATAGACAATCAGCCGGTTTACGGCCCTACGGGCGGTGCTATGAAATCTGATGTGTTTGCCCCCGGACCCATCTATTTGCAGGGCGATCATGGAAAAGTATCCTACAGGAATATGATCCTGACGCCGATAATTAAATAGTTCATTCTTTCACTCGATAGGCTCCGAAACAGTCTGCTTGCGGGGAGAGAGAACATTGCATGCAGATTGTACCCTGTATCTTAAAGAAAGGTTAACCAGTATTCAGAGCTTTGGAATACTTAATATCGGTGTGCCAGTGAATAAGATTATCCTGTGTTCCTCATTATTGATGATTATTACCTGCCGGTTCTCAGAGTTGTCAGGAATTAATCCGACCATGGAATTCCAGGATACAACTCTCGAAAAACAGCAGATCTATAACGGGAGGATATGGCGTGATCTTTATGCAAGGGTTGATGGTGACCAGTATTTCCTTTCAGGAGAATTCCTTTTCGGGGATGTAAGTTTTAACGGCAGGGAATTCAACGACCTCAGATTCAGATACGATATCTATAATGATGAGATAATTCTCCTCGTGAATCTTAGAACTATTATAGTCCTGAATAAAGAGATGGTAAGTGAGTTCACTTTGAGATACCGTAACAGATCTTACCGTTTTCTGAATATGGGAAGTGACAGTACAAGTTTATTATGGGGTTATGCAAATTTATTGTACGATGGTCCTTCGACACTTTTTGTCAAATATTCCAAAAAGATTGAATTAATGGCTGTCGATAATAAATATGACAGGTTTTATCAGCAGCACCGTATCTATGTACGAAAGGATGGGATGATTTTCCCTGTTTCGGGCAGAATAGATTTATATAAGCTTCTGGCGGACAAAAAGGCTGAAATCAGGGATTTTGTCAAAAAGAACAACCAGAAAATCCTCAGGAATAATCCGGAGAGCTTTGTCCGGATCCTTCAGTATTATGATGACCTGAACCGCTAAGGTCTGTAAAAGATGAAAGTACGAACCCTTATATTGATCTTCTTTTTCATCAGTTCACCCTTTGCCGGATCCCAGGAAGAGTACATAATAAGTCCTGACTATCAGGGCCTCAGCTTTGAAGAATTTGTAACAAGGATTGAGGCATATCATCCGGTCAGGTTTTTTTTCAATGAGGAGTGGATAAAAGGGCTTAAACTTCCGCAGTTTGACCGGAATATCCACCTGACTGATCTCCTTGACACACTTCTGACCGGGACATCACTTTACTATTATCTTGACGAAGCCTGGAATGTTGTGCTTACCAAGGATTTTGCTGTCAGAATAACTGGTAAGCCCGAACCGGAAGAGCGAAAATACATTCCCGGCGATGATTATACCGGGATTGTTGAAGAGGCCGGGACCGCCGGTAATCTGGTTATGAACATTGGTAATCAGGCCGACAGAAACAAACCCGGTAATGCTATTATATCGGGCTATATTTCAAATTTAAACACACGTGAACCTGTTGCCGGAGCAACTGTAGTTATTCGGGAACTTTCTGTAGGAACTATATCGAATGAATTTGGTTTTTATACATTGGCTGTTCCCAGAGGCAGTTACACGGTGCGTGTGTCATTTTTAGGGATGAAAGAAAGATTGATCGATGTTAACCTTTATGGTTCAGGTGAGATGAATATAGAGATGAAGAGCACCCTGATACCGTTAAAGGAAACAGTCGTCACCGCTGAGAAAAATGTGATTCTCCGGCGGTTCGAGGTTGGCGTTGAGAAGATCAACATCGTTTCATTCAGACTGCTGCCTACTTCCATGGGAGAAGCTGATATAATAAAGAGTATCCTTCTGATCCCGGGTGTTCAGTCGGTCGGCGAAGGATCCTCAGGATTTAATGTGAGAGGCGGAACGTCAGACCAGAACCTTATCCTGCTTTATGGAGCGCCGGTTTATAATCCGTCTCATTTCTTTGGATTCTTTTCCTCGGTAAATTCCGATATCATCAGGGAAGTCACCTTGTACAAGGGAGGTATACCCAGCCGCTATGGCGGAAGAATTTCGTCAGTGCTTGACATAAGCCCAAGAGACGGAAACAGGCGGGAATTTGCAGGTAATGCCGGGATCAGTCCGGTCACCACTCATGTTGTAATTGAAGGGCCCATTAAAGAAGATACCTGTTTCTACCTTCTCTCTGCCAGAACCACATATTCGAACTGGATATTAGGCTTAATGGAGAATAAGGCATTGCGGAACAGCAGGGCATCATTTTACGATATCAATGGAAGGATTGCTTATGATATAAACAGGAAAAATAAAATTGATTTTTCGGGTTATTTCAGTAATGATGGTTTCAGATTCAATTCTGATACAATCTACAGGTACCATAATAATATTTTTGCTTTTAAATGGCGTCATTTTTTCAGCAGCCGTTTTTTCTCCGGGGTGAACCTGAACAACAGTTACTATGATTACAGAATTTCGAGTGACAAAACACCAGGTGAAGCATTTATGTTGTCACACAGGATCAATAGTACAGAATTAAAAGCAGATATCAACTGGTACCAGGGAAGCAGAAATGAGTTTAATTTCGGGATAAACCTGACCAGGTATGAAGTCCTTCCGGGAAGTTTCCGGCCGGCAGGGGACTCCTCAATGGTAAAACCTGATATAATTCAAAAGCAAAGAGCC
The DNA here is from genome assembly GCA_015712185.1 of Bacteroidales bacterium. GTDB lineage: Bacteria > Bacteroidota > Bacteroidia > Bacteroidales > VadinHA17 > LD21. The sequence goes on along the minus strand of JADDYF010000281.1, from coordinate 16,570 downwards.
CTGGAGTCTGCATTATATTTTGAAGATAAATTTATTGTGACCGATCACTTATCGGCAAATGCCGGGCTGAGGTTCTCTACCTATTTTGCATTTGGTCCACAGTCATTCTATATTTATAATGATGCTTACCCGAAAAGCAGCTCATCCGTGACTGATACCTTGCATTTCGGCAGATCGGAAAACTACAGGACTTATGCAGCACCTGAATTCAGATTATCACTGAATTACAGGTTAAACGATAACAGCTCTTTTAAATTGAATTATAACAGGACGAAGCAATATCTTCATTTACTTTCAAATACGACCTCTATTTCACCAAGCGACACCTGGAAACTTAGTGATTATTATCTGAAACCTCAGGTGGGAGACCAGTTTGCCATTGGTTATTACAGGATGCTTAATAGGAAGAAGATTGAAGCATCAGCGGAGATATATTATAAAATGATCGATAATCTGGTGGATTTCAAGGGGGGTACAAAACTTGTAATGAATAAATATATCGAGCGGGATCTTATCAATGTTGAGGGGAGAGCCTACGGTGTGGAGTTATTATTTAAGAAGCAGGAGGGCAGGTTCAGATGGAGTATCGGGTATACCTATTCCAGAATCCTGACCAGAACCACGAGCAATTTAAGAGAAGAAAGAATAAACAGCGGAAAGTGGTTCCCTGCCAATTTCGACAAGCCTCACGATCTGGTTTTGACCTTTAACTATCTTTATTCCCGTCGCTTCAGCCTTTCGGCAAATTATACTTACAGCTCCGGACGGCCAATAACATACCCGGTGGCAGCATATAAAGTCGGGAATATTGTTCTTACCTATTTCAGCGAAAGGAATAAATACAGAATTCCATATTATTCCCGGCTCGATCTTTCCATGAAAATAAGCGGGAACCTGAAGTCGAAGAAAATAGCTCATCCCCACTGGATCTTCTCACTTTATAATGTGTTGGGACGACAAAATATTTATTCGGAATACTTTAAATATGAAAAAAACAAGGTGCAGGGATACATGCTGTCAGTATTTGGGAGGCCGATTCCGTCTGTGTCCTTCAATTTTGACTTTTAGACCGAAATGAGATATTTACTTTTAATAATTCTTTGTCTGTCACTCATTCTGGTTGCCGGATGTATTATTAAGTTTACTCCCGAAATTGAGGAAGATAATACCCTCCTTGTCGTGGAAGGAATGATCACCGACCAGAACATGACAAATAAAATAAGAATATCACATGCGCTGCCTGTCGGAAAAGTAATTACACCTGTACCGGTGAAAGGATGCAGAGTCACAATTACCGACAGGCATGGCAGCATTTATAACCTGAAAGAATCATCTCCCGGGATATATATTACAGATTCCACCAGATTTCGTGGACAGGTGAACAACCGGTACCGGCTGAATATTGTCGATGGCGGCAAGAGCTATGAATCATATACCATGGAAATGAAACCTGTTCCGCCGATTGATTCAATATATTATGAAAAGGTGCTGATAGGAGAAGACGAGTTTGGTGTACCGATAGAGGAATGCCAGGTTTATCTTGACACTAAGGATCCGTTTGGGAAATGTCTTTACTACAGGTGGGATTTCAGTGAGACCTGGGAATTCATTTTGCCCTACTCAGTCCCAAATTACAGATGCTGGAAGTCAGCCTATTCCGGCAAGATAATCATTAAGAACACCTCTGTTTACAACCAGTCAAGGGTTGACAGGTTCCCGATTCAATATATCTCAAACGAAACCGAAAGACTTAAAGTAAAGTACAGTATGCTTGTCAACCAGTACTCTCTGAATGAAGATGAATATGCATACTGGGAGAGAGTGAAAAGTGTATCAGAAAATGTCGGAGGACTGTACGATGTTACGCCAATGTCCATTACAGGCAATGTTTATCGCCTTGATGATCCGGATGTGCCAGTCCTTGGTTATTTCAGCGTGTCGGCCGTTGCCCGGGAAAGGATCTTTATTGATGATAACTTTATTGGCTTGCCGAATTATTATTCATATTGTCCTGGAGATACGATAAGATATCCTGGTCCGATCCCCAACCTTAATATATCTGCATGGCTTATTGTAGATAATTCGAATGGACAGCCTCCTTACCGTGTAATTACGTATTTCAGGGAATGCGCGGATTGTACTTTAAGGGGCACAAATGTAAAACCACCCTACTGGGATGAGTAGATACAATTTTTTATTATCCGCATTTTCGTTTTTCATTGTCATCTCGATGACCGATAAACCTGTCCGGGCACAATCAGGGATATATGAAAGGATCTTAACCAGGTTAAATGACTATTACCTGAATGTCCCTTATGAAGAGGTATTCGTTCATTGCGACAGGCAGGATTATATCGCAGGAGAGGATATCTGGTTTAATGTTTTTATCATCGACAGGGGAACCGGTAAACCGTCAGTAAAAAGCAGGATTGCGTATTTTGAACTTCTTAATCCTGACAATTTTCCTGTAATTCAGAAACGAATTATAATCAGTAATGGACATGGACCGGGAAATGTTCTTCTCCCTGATTCCCTGAGCTCGGGTATGCATACTGTCAGAGTTTATACCAACTGGATGAAGAATTTCATGCCGGCTGACTGTTTTATGAAAACCATTAACATATTTAATACATTCAGGGATAATGGTTTTAAAAGAAAAATCGTTTATGAAAAGAATACAGGTAAAAGTCTTAATATTGAATTCTTTCCGGAAGGCGGGACATTGCTGTACGGAGTTTCTTCAAGGGTGGCCGTAAAAGTATATGACAGGTATCAGAGAGGTCTGCAATTTAAAGGTATTGTAAGAAACACCAGAGCTGACTCAGTGGCGGGTTTTAAAACTGACGAATTTGGGACTGCTTCGTTTGAATTTACTCCGGAAGATGGTGAAAGGTATTATGTTTCAGCATCAGATATTAATACATATCTTCCGGAGCCGGCAGCAAACGGATATTCAATTCAGGTAAATAATTCTTTGAATGATTCGGTCTTAGTTGTTGTTAATGCATCCGGAAGAAATCAGACTGAAGCTGATAATCCACTTCTTCTTATTATTAATACAAATAGTGCCGCTGATTACTATAAGTATCTCAGTCTGTCAGGGAAACATATCAGAATTGCCATTCCCAGGGCAGATCTTTCAAATGGGATAAATCGGATAACTTTATTCGGGAACGACGGAATCCCTGTTTGCGAAAGGTTAATATTAACAAAGAATAATACTTTGTCAGGTTCCATATTATCGGGCAATGATTATTTCAGGAGGCGTGAAAAAGTAACAATGGATTTAGACCTTGTAAAGGCAGGAATTAAGTCGGCAACCGGCACAAGGCTAAGCGTTTCAGTCGCATCGCAATCAGCTGATTATTATTCACAGGAGATAGATGATTATCTTGTTTTTGGGACTGAGTATGGCATTCTTCCCTGGGATGGAACAGAACGTTCAATAAGTGATGTAAGCAATAATACTATCGACAATTTCCTTATAACTGCAGAAAGCGGGTGGGTTTCCTGGGAAAAAATACTCTCGGGGAAAGTAACTCCGTTTGAATATTTACCGGAAAAGGAGGGGCACCTGCTTTCAGGATGGATGAAACAGAGGGATGCTCAGGTAAACGACACAGCTGAGCTGGTTTACCTTTCCGTGCCGGGAAAGACTGCGACATTTCAATATGCAAGGACCACCGGCACAGGACATTTTGTTTTTTTACTCCCACCCGATTATTCTGCAAAGAATCTGCATATTCAACCTGCGAATCCTGAGCGAGGCTTCACAATCCAGATAGAATCTTCATATTCGTGGAAATTCCCGGAATCGGTAAGTTATGTAGATTCAGCAAGTAAGGAGTTTCCCCGAAAAGTTTCAAACCTGAGTGCCGGCTACCAGATAGGCAGGATTTACGGAACTCTGTACAAAAAAGACAACAGTGCAATTGAAGACCTGACACCAGGATTAATCAGATTCTATGGCAGACCGGAAGTGGAGTTAAGAATGGCCGATTATATAAGCCTTCCGGTTGTCCAGGAGATCTTTTTTGAACTTCTTCCAGGTGTAAAGCTGAGATCGAAAAGATCAGGTTATGAGATCCAGATTTTTAATCCAACCGATAATGTTATATACGAAGAACCACCTTTAGTGATGATCGATGGAGTTGTTATCAAAGATCTTGAACTTCTGGCGAACCTCGATCCGGAAAATATTGAGAGGATTGATGCAACAAGGATTCCATATCTTACAGGTGATATCATACACTTTGGTATAGTAAATGTGATCACAAAAACAGGGAATCTGAAAAACATAACTCTTCCTGACTATGTAGCCAGGTTAGCATACAGGGTTGGAGATCCTATTTCTGAGTTTTATGCGCCTGATTATTCAGATCCTGTCAGCAGACAAAGCAGAAAACCCGATTTCAGGAATACCCTTTTCTGGGATCCTTCACTGAAACCCGGTAATGACGGCAGGATCAGGATTGAATTCTGGACATCTGATATTGTTGCGGATTATACAGTGAATATTCAGGGAATCTCTGGCGATGGTGATTTAATATCTGTGCAAAAAGTGATCCATGTGGAAAAATGATTTCACCCGGGTCCTGAAGAATGGGCACAATTTTTGAATATAGCTTCTAGTTGAATGACAACCCTGATCTGTTAATTAACCCGATTTATGGGAAAACCTGCTCCTGTAATATTAGTTTTATTATTTGTCATCCTCCGCATTCATTGCTTCGGACAGGAACTTTCCGGCCGAAGCTCAGCCGTTATTTATCAGAAAGAGTTACAGGCATACCAGGATAGCCAGGTTCTTTACAACGGAAAAATCTGGCACAGAAAATACTATAATGTTCGTGGTCATGAATTCCTTTTTACATCACTGTGGGTCATTGGAGATATCACAATAAATAATCAGGTATTTAATGATAAATACCTCAGGTATGATATCATGGATGATGAACTTCATATAAGAAGACCCGACGGTGTTGTTCTTAAACTCAACAAGGAAATGGTTTCGGAATTCAGCCTGAATTTTGAGAACGTGGAATATCGCTTTCGTAACTTCGGGGAAAACAGGGACAATCAATTGAAAGGATTTGCCAGGCTCCTCTATGATGGGGAAACAAGCCTGTGGCTTAAGTCTTTTAAAGAGATCATCCCTCTGGGTTACAATAAAGTCACTGACCTGTATGAAATGACCGAATACCTGTATGTAGTTAAAGAAGATCGGTCAGATCACCTGAGGGGAAGGAAGGGGCTTCTGGATTTCCTTAATGACAGGCGTAGTGAGGTCAGAAAATTTATTGTCAGAAACAGGATAATAATCCTTCCACGCCAGCCAGAATCAGTGATCCCTGTTCTTATGTATTATGACAGTCTGAGTGAATAATTGTATCCAGGAAATGACCTTAAAAGTTCTGACAACAGTCTTTTTACTTCTGATATCCGTTGCTCTGCAGGGTCAGGTTACAAAATATCCGGTTACATGGAAATATGAGAACCAGAAGTTCAGGGAATTCATACAGAAGGCTGAATCTGTTCATAACGTAAAGTTCTTTTATAAGGAAGAATGGATAAGTGATAAAGCAGTAACCTTTTGTGGGGACTCGGTAACTGTTGCGCAGGTTCTCGATGCGTCCCTTCGTGAATCAGGAATATATTTCCTCATCAACAGGCACGGTGATATTATTTTAACAAGCGGGTATATGGTCAGGCGGATCGAAACGCCTGCGGGTGTTGAGGGAAAATTCATACCGTCAGTTATTCTGACCGACAGCCTGAAGAGCCGGCAGGTTACCGGCAGCATGTTTATAGATGTCGGGAATCCCTCCGATCGGGATAAGCCGGGTGCTGTTACTCTCTCGGGTTATGTGAGAGACGAAAATACAGGTGAACCGATTGCAGGTGTTTCAGTCTTCAACCAGAAATTGTCCTTAGGAACCATTACAAATTCATTCGGTTTTTATTCTTTATCACTGCCCCGCGGAAGTCATTCAGTACAATTCACATTTATTGGTTTAAAGGAAAAAACAATAAATATAAACCTGTACAGCAGTGGTGAAATTGACCTCGGGATGAGCAGCGTTCTCATACCATTAAAGGAGGCTGTTGTATCGGCTCAGAAGGACAGAATAATACAGAGGTTTGAGGTTGGTCTTGAAAACATCAGCCTGGTAAACCTTAGACTTTTACCGGCATCACTCGGAGAATCAGATATTATTAAAAGTGTCCTTTCGCTTCCCGGGGTGAAAGTTGTGGGAGAAGGATCATCGGGATTCAATGTAAGGGGAGGCTCAGCTGATCAGAACCTTATACTGCTGTATGGCGCTCCTATGTACAATTCCAACCATTTCTTCGGATTCTTTTCGGCAGTTAATTCAGATATAATAAGGGATGTCGCACTCTATAAAGGAGGAATTCCTGCCCGGTACGGAGGACGGATATCATCAGTACTTGAAATAACACCGAAAGAAGGCAACAGAAAAGAATTTGCCGGCAATGCGGGAATCAGTCCTGTTACTGCACATTTTATGATTGATGCACCCATATTAAAGGATAAATGTTCATTAATTCTTACAGGCAGAAGTACTTATTCAAACTGGATTTTCAGGAGAGTTAACAATGCCATTCTGCAAAACAGCATGGCATCATTCTATGATGTCAACGCCAGGCTGACATATGATATTAATAAGAATAATAAGATTGAAACAGCTTATTATTTAAGTAATGATGCCTTCCGCCTGAACTCAGATTCTCTGTATAAATATGATAACAATATTGTCTCGGTTAAATGGAAACATTTCTTCAGCAGAAGATTTCTCTCCATTGTTACCGTAAATAACAGCAATTATCAGTATAAGATATCGAGCGAAAGAGTCCTTCAGGATGGATTTAAGATGGCCCACAAGGTTAACAGTACCTGGTTCAAAGCTGACTTTAACTGGTACCCGGAAGGCAGGAGTGAGATGAACTTTGGAGCTGATGTAATAAAATATTCAATCAAACCAGGTGACTATACCCCATCAAACGATTCATCACTGGTAATTCCCCATTTGATACAGAAAGAGAATGCAGTAGAAGCAGCTCTCTATTTTGATGAGAAATATACAATAACCCCTTTCCTGTCGGTCAATGCAGGACTTAGATTCTCCTCATATTTTGCACTTGGCCCGGCTGATATAATGTTATATGATCCGTTGGTGCCGAAAAACGTTTCTACAATTACCGATACATCTGTAATCTCACCAGGGAGGGTGATTAAAACATATGCCGGTCCGGAGTTAAGGCTGTCGCTTAATTTCAGACTGACCGATAACAGTTCCGTTAAGATCAATTATAACAGAAACCGGCAATATCTTCATCTTCTCACAAATACAACTTCGATATCGCCTACTGATACATGGAAACTGAGCGATTATTACCTGAAACCACAGATAGGAGATCAGTATGCATTAGGATATTACAGGATGCTCAACAGGAACAGGATCGAAGCCTCTGCTGAGATCTATTACAAATCGATAAGGAACATGCTTGATTTCAAAGGCGGGGCAAGACTGGTGATGAATGAAAATGCTGAAACAGAGATTATAAACGTAAGGGGGAGAGCTTATGGTCTTGAGCTTTCCTTAAAGAGTACAGAAGGAAGGCTGCAATGGACTGCAGGATACACTTATTCAAGAATTCTTATCCGCAGCATAAGTGATTTCAGGGAAGAGCTTGTCAATTCAGGAAAATGGTTTCCTGCCAGCTTCGATAAGCCGCATGATCTCACGGTTACATTTAACTATCTGATCTCCCGACGCTTCAGCTTCTCCGGAAGCTATACTTATAATACCGGAAGGCCTGTGACTTATCCGACAGGCGTTTTCCGGATCGGAGGGATTACGGTACCAATCTATTCGGAGAGAAATGCATACAGGATACCTGATTATTCGCGTCTCGACATAGCTGTAAGTATCTCCGGTAACCTGAAGCTGAAGAAGATCGCGCATCCGCACTGGGCATTCTCGGTTTATAATGTACTTGGCCGTGCAAATGTTTATTCGGTATACTTCAGAGAAAATAATAACAGGATAAAGGGTTACAAGCTGTCAGTTTTTGGACGCCCCATTCCTTCGGTAACTTACAGTTTTGATTTTTAGCTGGGATGAATCTCTTCAAATTAATACCATCCTTAATTTTAATCCTTCTGGCAGAAGGATGTGTAACCGAGTTCATCCCGGAAACAAGTGATGTCCGGCAGAAGCTTGTTGTGGAAGGACTGATCACAGACCAGCCGGTCGCAAATAAGATTAAATTATCATTGTCCATGCCAATCGGCGATTCGTTGTATTCCATACCTGTTCCTAATGCACAGGTATATGTCAGGGAATATCTTGGCGGCAGCTATAAACTCACGGAGAAGGAGCCTGGTAGCTATTATACAGATCCGGCTATCTTCAGAGGAGTACCCGGACATTCATATTCGTTACTCATTTTAACCTTTAATGGAAGATATGAATCACAGAACGTGGAAATGAAACCGGTGCCCCCGATAGACAGTGTATATTATGAGAAAGTATTCGTAAAGCTTAATCAGCTGGGAAAGCCGGTTGAAGGCGCTCAGATTTATATTGATACACACGACAGCCTTAACAATACAAAATTTTTCAGGTGGAATTATACTGAAACATGGATATTCAGATTACCTTATATTGATGTTCAGAACCATGTATGCTGGATAACTGAGGAGTCCGACAAGATTTTTCTGGCAAATACATCGTATCTCGCCGAATCAAATGTAAGTCGTTTTCCCATAAGAAGAATCGCAACTGAAAGAGACGACAGGCTGAGAGAAAGATACAGTATTGTGGTAAACCAGTATTCGATCAGCGAAGAGGAATTCCGGTACTGGGAAAAGATTCAGAAAATATCAGAAAAGTCCGGCGGATTGTACGATGTGACCCCGATGACCGTCATTGGAAATATCCAGAATACAATGGATCCCGAGGAACAGGTTATGGGTTTTTTCAGCGTCTCGGCTGTCTCTTCCCGGAGAATCTTCATTAAAGATATTTTTGCAGGTTTTAAAGACCTTTATTCATCATGTCCTTTTGATACTGTTCCTATAAATCAGACGATCAGGTACCTGGGTGAAATCTACTGGATAATCATCATGAATTATGATGAAGGGACCAAAACCTACACTGACCAGTACCGGTGCGCTGACTGCACAACGCGGGGAACAACCGTAAAACCCGACTTCTGGCCAGATAACTGATTGAATTATGAGAGTGTAATTGAAATGGTAAGATTAATCAAGGTTATATTTCAGGTTCTTTTTTTCGCCGGTCTCGTTCCTGCTGTTAACTGCCAGGACAAGTATCAGCTCCTGAATCGTACGGACCGTAAAGAAATCGTAAAACCTGCTGCGGTTATCAGTGAAGCAATATTTCTGCATACCGACCGCGAGGAATATATAGCCGGTGAGAACTGCTGGTTTACAGCATATCTGGTCGAAACCGGAAAAGGTGCCGGATCCGCTGTAAGTTCGTTCGCCTATATTGAATTATTAAATGCTGAAAGAAATCCGGTTGTTCAGAAGGGTATTTCACTATTTGAAAGATCAGGTCATGGAATGTTTGTGATGCCTGATACACTCAGTTCAGGATCATATATCCTCAGGGCATATACAAACCTCATGAAGAATCTCCCTCCGGAGAACTGTTTCATGAAAATTATAACAATTTATAATTCCCTGAAACACAGAGATTATCATGAAATAATTTCTGTTGGCCAATATAAAGACCGTATGTCAGAAGCCTCATCCTCCCCGTATACGATATCAGGTGATGAGTTGTCGCAGATTTTTTCGGTCAGAGCACCCGATTCAACCGCGAAAAGGGAGAAGATTACTCTTGATATTACGGCAGGCAGGAATGCTGTCCGGTCTGCCGTGATAACGAATCTGAGTATCTCAGTTGCACCCTGGACCGGAAGGATGGAAGAAACATACGTGCATAATACCAGCAGCAGGGAACCAGTTTCATATAGTCCCTCTGCTCAGGAATATAAAGCTGAAATTACAGGTCGTATTATACATGGCAGCCTTTTATCACAAAATACCGGCGAAGATCTTGCTGATCGGATAATATTGCTTTCTGTGCCCGGGAAAGAAGCTTATTTCCGGTACGCAATAACGGACGGCAACGGTAAATTCACTTTCAATATCCATAAAGATGAGAATCCCGGAGAACTTGTAATACAGCAGCTGAACAAAGACAACAACAATCTTATCAGGATTGAATCATCATTCTGGGACAGATATCCTGATATTGAGATCCGTGATGATTCTTTATACCGCGAAATTCCTCAATATATTTCAGACTGGAGCGAAAATTACCAGGTCTCGAAGATTTATGGCATCAGTCATTCCGGTGATCCTCTTCCTACTCAAAAGATGAAGGATAAAAAACCAAGGTTCTACGGGGTGCCGGATATGGAACTTTTAATGGCTGATTATGTCCTGCTTCCTTCAATGCAGGAGGTTTTTTATGAGCTTATACCTGGAGTCTCGATGAAAACCGGCAGAAAAAATTACGGGATTACTGTAGTAAATCCTTTGGAAAACAGGCAATATGAAGAAGAACCGACTTTGATGATCGATGGTGTGATAATTAATGAATCTTCACTTATGGTTGAAATGAGCACTGAAAAGGTTGAAAGAATTGATGTTATGCGAAATGAATATGTCAGCGGAGGTTATCATTTCTATGGAATTGTAAATCTCATAACAAAAACAGGTGATTTCAGCAACCTGCCGCTGCCTGAAAATTCGATCAGGTTTCCCTATGCAGTAACAGATCAGGAAGAAATACCGTTTACTGCACCCGACTATTCCGATCCCGCGGTGAAAATAAGCCGCGTTCCCGATTTCAGGAATACACTTTACTGGAATCCATCTTTAAAACCTGACTCCGAAGGCAGCGTAAAAGCGGAATTCTGGAGCTCGGATATGGTTTCCGACTACTTGATTACTATATATGGTATTACAGGTAGCGGTAAAATAATTTCACAAAAGAAGCTCATCAAAGTCCGGTAGAAACTGGCCGGTATATTTGATTAAAAAGTGTAAATTTCCGCTTATTTTACTTTTTTAAATTGTTGAATTATGAAAAATCACGAAAAAACCACCCGTCGTGCATTCATTGCAAAAACTAGCCTGGCTTCAGCCGGTCTGGCGCTGGGAGCATCCTCGCTGAGTGCGTCATCATACCGGCAGATTAAAGGAGCCGGCGACAAGATAAATGTAGGGTTTATAGGCCTCGGGAACCGGGGCTCCCAGCTACTGGAGCTTTTCATGAAACAACCCGAGACAAGGATAGCAGCATTCTGTGACACTTATGAACCATACATGCTTCGTGACCGGAACAAGGTTCATCCAAGGTACCTTAAGGAACTGGGCGGCCGGATTCCTGAAATGGGGGAAACCTTTTCAGAGAAACCTGTCCTTCACAAAGACTTTCGTAAACTACTGGAAAATAAAGATATAGATGCTGTCGTGATTGCCACTCCCGATCACTGGCATGCCATCCAGATGATAAGTGCAGTAAAAGCAGGCAAGGATGTCTATGTTGAAAAACCATTGACCATAACCATTAAAGAGGGCAGGGCAATGGTAGATGCCCAGGCAGAGACAAAAAGGGTTGTAGCAGTGGGTTTGAACCGCCGGGGTTCAAGAGTCTACCAGAAACTTGTAAAAGAGATTCCAGGTGGTAAGATCGGAAGGATATCCGTCGGGATGGCGCACCGTATCGATAACATGTTCCCGAATGGAATAGGCAGAATGAAACCTGAGGATCCACCTGCTGACCTGAACTGGGATATGTGGCTGGGTCCAAGGGCTTACAGACCATATCAGTATAACATACACCCTTACAAATTCCGCTGGTGGGGTGATTATTCAAGCCAGATGGGGAACTGGGGGGTTCATTACATGGATGTTATACGATGGCTTATGGGTGAAACGGCACCCATCGCAATCAGCAATCACGGAGGCAGGTTTTTTGTTGATGATGACCGTACTATTCCTGATACCATGCAGGTCACATTTGAATTTAAGTCAGGAGCAATAATTACTTTCTGCACCTATGAAGCCAGCAGCGGTAATTTGTTCAGATATGGTGAAATAGAACTGCGCGGAACACTTGGAACCCTGAACGCTGATGAGAACGGTTACAGGATAACTCCCGCAAGGAATGGTCAGTTCCAGTCTTACAAACACACTCTGCAAGCTGAGGAGTTCAGCGTTAAGGATGCTCCGCTTCCAGATGGCAGCAGCGGTGACAGTACAGAGACACTTGTCAGGAACTTCCTCGATTGCATTAAATCAAGGCAGACACCATTATGTTCCATTGATGACGGACACAGATCCACAAGCTTTGCACATCTGGCAAATATTGCACTTGAGACAGGTGAGAGATTAAAGTGGGATCCGGAGAAGGAAAGGTTCATTAACAGCGAAAAAGCCAACAGCCTTCTTCATTATGAATACCGCAAACCCTGGAAATTATAATTAAACAATATGAAACAGAACAGGAGAGAATTTATTACAACTCTGGCTGCAGCTGGCGCTGCAATACCATTTACCTCAGTTGCATCCGGCGGGCATCAGACAACTGCAGGCAGCAGGTTTCCGGTCAGGCTCTTTTCCAAACCCCTCGATGCATACGATTTTGAATTTATGTGCGAATGCACAAAACTTTCAGGCATTAGCGGATTTGACCTTACTGTCAGACCGGGCGGCAAAGTCGAACCCTCTGAGGTAGAAATGAAGCTGCCGCAACTGGTTAAACAGGCAGCAAAACACAATCTTGCCGTCGATATGATGGTAACCGGGATAGTATCGGCAACCGATCCGCTTACTGAAAGGGTTTTAAAGACTGCTTCAGCTCTTGGGATAACACACTACCGGTTAGGATACCTCGAATTCGACTTCAGAACAGGTGTCTGGGAGACGCTTCAGAAGCATAAAGAGAGCCTTAAAGGTGTTGTTGAACTGAACAGGAAATATAAGATACATGGAGATTACCAGAATCATGCCGGTACCAGGGTGGGGGGACCGGTATGGGATCTCTATGAGCTTCTTCACGGATTCCCGCCTGAACTTGCAGGATGCCAGTATGATGTAAGACATGCGATGGTTGAAGGAGCCAATGCATGGATTGTCGGAATGCGCCTTATAGCACCGTACATAAAGACTCTGGCTGTCAAAGACTTCACCTGGATGACGGTAAAGGGAAAACCTTCGGCAGTCACCGTACCGATGGGTGAGGGAATGGTAAACTGGGACCTTTTCTTCCGGACAGTGAAAGAGCTGAATATCTCCGGACCAGTTACAATCCATGTTGAATATCCCCTTTTTGAAAAAGGCGAGGAACAGTTGCCGTTAGCGCAGCAGCAGGAATTAATCGTGAAGAAAATTAAAAAAGATGCTGATTTCCTCAACGGATTACTTGTTAAACACCAGCTTATCTGATATGGCAACAGACCGTAGAACTTTTATAAAAGGAGGACTTTTGGCGGCAGGAGGAGCAGTAATGACTTCTCCTCTCGATTTTATCGTTTCAGGTTGTGCAAGTCAGGCACCAAAGAAGATCACGGTATCAAAGGTCAGCTCCAACTTTGAACGTGAACCGCTTATCCGTCCATTCGGATTCAAGGGAGGATATATGACTGAGATATGGCAGAGCATATCCTTCCTGGAAAGCAGCTCGGGCGCTCATTCTCTAGGACTCTGCTCACAGAGTGTACTATGGTCTGATGCACAGGTGTTTTCATTACACTCCGAAAGCGGAGGCAATGCCCTGATGTATTCAATGACTGAGAGAGCAATGCAGATCCTCAACGGGCAGAGTTTCTTTTCGCCCGTTGAACTTCTGGATAATATACTTCCCGAAGTCTATGAGTTTGGGAAGAAAATCACATCAAATCCGCTGCTGCGAAAAACATTCGCCCTTAATGCACTGGTAGGCGTTGATAATGCTGCCTGGCTGTTATATGCTAAAGAGAATGGCATAAGGACATTTGATGAACTGATTCCTGCAGAATACAGGAGGATTCTGTCAGCCCGTCATACAAAAGCTGCCGGCATTCCATTGATGGCATATACAATACCTGTCGAAGAGATAAAAGCTGCTACTGACCAGGGATATTTCTTCATGAAAATCAAGATAGGACAACCAGGCACCCAGGAAGAGATGCTCGAAAAAGACAAGGCAAGATTAACTGCTATTCATCAGGCCATAGGTGATGTCAGGACCTCCTATACAAAAAACGGGAAGCTCCCATATTATTTTGATGCAAACGGAAGATACGAGAAGAAGGACACGCTGCTCAGGCTTCTGGACCATGCAAAGGCCATCGGCGCTTATGACCAGATAGCGATCATCGAGGAGCCTTTTGCAGAAGAAATTGAGATTGATGTAAGTGATATTCCTGTACGCCTGGCATCAGATGAAAGTGCCCATACCGTTGAAGATGCAATAACACGGATCGGGATGGGATATAAGGCAATTGCCCTTAAAGCAATTGCCAAAACTCTGAGCATGACAATGAAGATTGCACAGGCAGCCTTCGACCGCGATATCCCGTGTTTCTGTGCTGATCTTACTGTTAATCCTGTTCTGGTCGAATGGAACAAGAATGTGGCTGCAAGGCTTACTTCATTCCCGGGTATCGGTAACCTCGGGCTTATTGAAAGCAATGGTCACCAGAATTACAGGAACTGGAACACCATGCTCGGATATCATCCGCGTAAGGATGCTCCGTGGGTCCAGGTAAAGAATGGGGTGTATGAGCTTGGTAGTGAGTTTTATAAAACAGGCGGAGGCATATTCGACGAGATGCCGCACTACGAAGAAATGTTTGCCTGATCGGTTATCCGGCTGAAGGTATCCGGCCACCATTGGATGGCCGGTAACCGTAATCCGGACGCCGCAGAGCGGAAATATCATTGTTCATCCCAGGTATCCGTCCTGAACGACGAAGCAGGCAGTCCTTCGACATTAAAAAGATCGCCGATGATGAAATCCTTAAAAGCATACCTGACAGCCACAGGTTCGTTTACCATCGGGCAGAAAAGTGTAACACCTGCATTTGTAATGAATGCCTCGGCAGGAAAGAACCGTTTATTGGCTCCCGCTATCTCAAAGCATGTGAGAGGTTTTCCGAATGAGGTTAGTCCGTTGGCAGCGTTATCAAAAGTAAGCCTGACCAGGCTGCCCTCGACTTTCATTTCTTTCAGAAAAGGACCCTCACAGGCAAATCCTTTCAGATTGTATGTTTTTACAAGTGCAAGGTAGGCCAGCCTGTCGCCTGCAGCTTTCTTGTTTGCAGGGTGGATGCAGTCTTTTTCACCAGTCTCCATTATACATGCCATACCAAAATTAGGAATGACATTTGAGGCTTTTAGCTGTGCTTCACGGAGATATGCCGAGTTTAAGCCTGCAGGTCCGTAATCGAACGGAGCTATCTGCACATAATACATTGGGAATTCTCCAATATCCCAGACACTCCTCCAGTTCTCTGCAAGGCCTGGCATAAGTTTTTGATATTGTGCAGGCTCGTTACGGTTTGATTCACCCTGGTACCATATAGCACCGCGGAGCCCATAACCGGCTACTGGATTGATCATCCCGTTGAATAGGACTGTCGGTGTTTGAGGTGACAGCTTTTCCTGCTGTACATTTTTATCGGGAAGCTTAACCCAGTCGAAACTCTTAAATCCGGCTTCACTGATCCATGGCTCTATTCTTGTACCTCCCCAGCTGGTATTAATCAGACCGACAGGTACGTTCAGAGCATTGTTAAGCATGAGACCGAAAAAATAGGCAGTTGCGCTGAACTCACTTACATTTCCGGATTCACAGAGTTTCCACGAACCTTGAAAGTCGCCGAGAGGAACAAGACTGGCCAGCTTTGGAACTGTTATCAGCCTGATGTTTGGATTGTCAGAGATTGCTATATACTCATTTGAACCTGTTATAGGCTGATTTCTGTAGCCTTTCATAGGCATTTCCATATTCGATTGACCGGAACAGACCCAGACTTCACCTGACAGCACGTTTCTGAGAGTAACAGCCTTCCCATCGCTGATCGTAATTGTGAAAGGACCACCCGCTGCCGGGGTTGTGACTTTCACCTTCCATTTTCCGTCACTGTCGGAACGGGTGGAATAGGATTTTTTGTTCCACGAGGTAGTTATCCTTACTGTGGTATTTGGTGTGGCACTTCCCCACATCGCTGCTTCAGTCTGCTGCTGCAATACCATATTGTCGCCGAAGATGGCAGGGAGCTTCACTTCTGCCCTGAGCAGTGCCGGCAAGGCAAGAAACACGACAGCTAAAAAGCTGATTTTAGAATGTAGCTTTTTCATAAGTTATGATTTTAAATATTTCTTAAAAATACAAAAAAGAATTGTAGCCGGAAATAATCTGAAATTTATTATCTACGTATTATAATACGTATTATAATACGTTTTCTAATACGTTGATTATTTTATGTGATCGATCTTATCTGGTCCATTACATTTTCC
>JADDYF010000275.1 GCA_015712185.1 Bacteroidales bacterium | reverse complement strand
GGGAGTAGTATGCATACATACCATTGTCAGAGGGCTGGAAGAATTTATCATCATCAGTGGTATTAACAGGAAATCCGAGGTTCTGAGGTGATTGCCAACCTGTACCAAGCCGGTTGCTCTTAAAGTTGTCGAATCCACCGATGGAACTATGCCCCTCAGAACAGAAATAGAGGGAAGAATCATTCGCTGTTATAAAAGGATTATCCTCATTATATTTTGTGTTTATTGTTGTCCCAAGGTTGACCGGAATACCCCAGTCGCCTGATGCATCCCGCTCTGTAACATAAATATCCAGACCGCCCTGCCCGCCTTCCCTGTTGCTTGTGAAATACAGCTTCTTCCCGTCGCTTGAAACCGAAGCATGTGATTCATAGAACCGGGTATTTACATTCGAGTTCAGCCTTGTAATCGGGGTCCATTTATTATTTGCAAATTTCGACTGATAGATATTCCCGTCGTAGTTATCTCTCTTGTACAGGAAAAGTTCCGTCCCGTCGCTGTTCAGTGAGCATGATGAACAATCATCCCCGGCTTGAAGCTGACCGGTTATGTCGATTGGTGGCTGCCATTTTCCACGTATCTTCTTTGAAAAGTAGATTACATTAACCAGACCGCGGCGTTCGGTGAATACAAGTGTATTACCGTCGAAGCTGACAGCAGGATTTTCGTTCATTGCACCCTGGTTAAAATCCGCTCCCAGGTTTCTTTTCGTAATCGTAACAGGATTTTCCATAGAGCTGATTGCGTTCCTGCAAGCCTGGGTTTCCTGGTCGATGAATCCAAGATTTTGCATACCGCCTTTATCTTCAGTTGCTTTAGCCAGGGAGTTGAATTTCTGAAATGTCTCACGTCCTTTTTCCAGGTCGTTATTGATCATATGAGCTTTTGCAAGAAAGAACCACGCATCGAGAGGAGCTCTCTTCTCCCTGAACGAACCTGGCTTTGCATCATAGCTTGCATTACGGACAGCAGCCTCGAGATAAGGTATCGCCTTTTCTTTCTCATCGGGTATGTTCAGATAGCATACGCCGATCTTGTACTTAATGTTCAGGTTGTCTTTAGTATCCAGCAGAAGGTAAAGGTCATTTGCCAGTTCATATTCTTCATACAGGAAGTGGTTTTCAGCCCGAGAGAAGATCGCTCTTGGTTTTCTGGGAGTTTGTGCTGTGGCAATACCGGAACATATAACCAGAGTCAATAATATCAAGGAGTGGAGTCGAATTTTGGCCCTGAAATGATTCATTATTATAAGTTTAAAACAATAATCTTTCAAATATGAAGTCCATTAAACAGTCTGGTCCTATCTGAAGGTTATCTTGTAAATATCTTCTTTTCCGGCACCTCCCGACTCCTTAAATATGGAACAGTAACCCGATTTTCCGTTTCCGGCAGGCATGAAAAATATATTGTCGTCAGGAGTGTTAAGGGGATATCCAAGGTTCTCAGGTTTGCTCCAGATACCGTTTGGCTGGAGTTCGGACCTGAAAATATCATACCCTCCAATATTCTGGTGACCCTGGGAGCTGAAGAAGAGTGATTTGCCATTATTGATCAGGAATGGGCGATCTTCATTTAATGGTGTATTGATTTCCGGGCCAAGATTTACTGCTGGTCCCCAGTCTCCCTTTACTTTATGTGAAAGATACAGATCAAGTCCTCCGAAACCGCCAGGTCTGTCAGAAGCAAATACCATGCTGTTCCCGTCTTCTGTGACAAACCCGTGTGATTCCCAGTATTTAGTATTTATATTTTTGTTAAGTCTGGTACTTTCTGTCCATCTGACGCCATCATAGGAGCTCTGGTAAATATCGCTGTTGTAGTTATCGTCCTTTGAAAGGATGAGCAATTTACCATTGGATGAGATACATGAGATGTACAGATCGCCGTCAGATTGAAGTTCAGGGGTGATGTTAACAGGAGGGGTCCACTTACCGCCGGACATTCTCGATAACATTATTGCATCATAGAATTTAAGGGAGACCATATATGCGAGCGATTTTCCATCAGCCGATATCACAGGATTAAAATTTGCCTTATCATCATTAAAAAGCGGCCCCATGGATTCCTCTGTAAATGAGACAGGATTATCGATAAACTCTTTGGCGGTATCGCAGGCTTTAATTTCCTGGTTTATAAAATCGATATTTTCACGGTCATCGGGCAGCAGTGTTTCTGAATACCTGGTGAATGCGTCTTTCGCTTTATCGAACTGGTAATTTATGCGGTAAGCCCTTCCAAGTTCGTAAAGGGCATCATATGGTGCTGAGACCTCTGTAATTGATCCCTCCTTATGTTTGGCAGAAATGTTTTTTGATGCGGATTCGAGATATGCTATTGCCAGGTTTTTTTTGCCGTTGATATTCAGATAGCACGAGCCGATGCGATATGCGATATTTGAATTGTCAGGCAGTTTCTCGTAGATTTGCAGGTAATACGGCAGGGCATCAGAATAATCTTCCCTCATAAAAAAGTATTCTGCTTCGATAAATGTATCCTGTAGACTCTGTATATCCTGCGCTACTGCTGATAATGATAAAATGATAGTAAATATCAAACAGATGGCTTTGCTGCTCATGACTGATGGTTTTGTCAACCAAAATTACTAAATATTTGCCAACACGGTGAACTATAACTCATAATATTTTAGCATCGCGCATTGGTCAGTTCTGCCTATCCTGCATATTGCCCCTCCTTCTATATCTAAAGAAAATTATAAGGAAGGTCATAAAACCTGCTCCAGCCAGGAGCCATAAGTACCAGAATTTACATCCCTTTTCCGCCGGAAGTGTTGCAGTTGCTTCAGGTATTTTCCCGATTTCATCTGTAGAAACGGTAGTGTCAGGTTTTGCCGGTTCTTCAGATACTTCCGGTTTTGACTCAGCGATGACTTTACGGTATTCAGACTTTCTGAATACAGGTTCACCTGCAGGTTTTATTCTGGAAATGATTACATCGGATGATGCGATATTTCCAAACCTGTCAGTAAGGGTGAATGCAACCTTATTCTCTCCGACCAGCGGGACTACCATAAATCTGTATGTTGATCCGGTCATGGAGACCTGATCGCGGGATAGCAGCGAATTCTCAAGCCAGTGTTCTGCGCTGAGGACTGACCGTGGTTCCACCCTGAGCGGTATAAAGACAGGATCGCCTGTGGTGACAGTGATATATTTATCACCTTCGATCGAGAATTCTGCAGTAAAATCCGCCCTTGACAGGATTATTTCCGGAATATTTACAGTATCGGAAGGATTTGTAAGCGGGAGTTCAATGCTTCTCCCGGTCTTTTCGCTTCCGTCGGATTCGTAGGTAAATTCGTACAATCCATGAGGTGCCGCAAACTCAAATTCACCTGTTCTGGGATCGGTAAATGAAATATATGATCTGTCGGGGTACGCTGAACTCAATGCGCTGACTCTGACGGAGCTGAGCAGGTCAGCGCCCCTGGCGATCCCTTTAACCAGGAAGTTCCTGGGGTGATTATCCGAGAAGATCTCAATTCTGAATATATCCTGTTTCCCAAACCCGGAGGGACTGTATTTCGCAAAATAACCCTCATATCCTTCATTCAGTGGCCTGTAAAACACATCGTCGTCAGTCGAATTAAACGGATAACCTGCATTGACCGGAGCAGACCATTCACCGTCAGCCTGAAGTGTTGAATAAAAAATATCATATCCCCCCATATTATAATGTCCTCTGGAACAGAAAAATAAGGTCTTATCGTCTTCGCTCAGAAATGGTGTATCCTCGTTATAGGGAGTATTAATGACCGGGCCGATATTAACCGGAATTCCCCAGTCTCCTGTGCTGTCGCGCGAAGAAACATAAATATCAAGACCTCCGAAGGTTCCTTTTCGATTACTGGTAAAATAAAGCTTTTTGTTATCGTGAGAGACAGTTGCATGCGATTCCCAGAACTTTGTGTTTATATTATCATTCAGTTTTACGACAGGCGTCCAGCCACCATTCTCAAATCGGGTTGAATATATTATCCCGTCGTAACCAACTGTGCTGTAGAGGTAAAGATCCTTTCCATCTTTTGAAAGTGACGTCGGATAAAAATCCCGGTCTACTTTTAACAGTTCGTTCATATTTATGGGAGAAGTCCAGGTTCCATTTGTTCTTGCTGAATAAAGGATGGCGTCATAGAATGGTTCGCTCTTAGAGAAGACAAGTATCTTCTCGTCCTCAGAGATCACGGGATTATACTCGGATTTACTTTCATTTACAGTGTTTCCCAGATTCGTCTCCCTTACATACACTGGTGACTCCATCAGTTTCTTAGCTGTCAGACACGATTTTATCTGCAGATTTATTACGACCGAATCATATACTTCGGGGTCAAGATTCTTCTTAAAAAGCCTGTATGTGTCCAGCGCCTTGTCAAGCTGGTTATTTATCCTGTAAGCATTGGCCAGGTGGTACAGGGCATCGTACGGAGCGCTTGTCTCCCTGAATCTCCCGTTCCGGTATCCGGGATCTATGTTTTTTACAGCTTCCTCGAGATAATTTACCGCTTTTTCTTTTTCCCCTGGGATATTTATATAGCATTGTCCGATCCTGTAGAGATAGTTTGAGTTCCCCGGGTATGATTGAATCAACTGTTCATACTTGGGCAATGCCTCTTTATAGTCCTCATAGAGGATCCAGCTTTCAGCATCATAGAAGAGATCTTTTAATTCGCTCCTTGACTGGGGAATCAGATCGTTATTGATTAATATCACCAGGATTACGATGAACAGAAATACCCTTTTCTTCATGTTTAGGCATGGTATAAATAATACTAATATATAAGAATATTAGAAAAGAGGTAAAACCGGTTTTCCTCTTTTTATTAACTATTTCCAGGAATTTGCTAAACCTGGATTTTCAGTGAATAAGAACGGCGGATTGCGATTCAGTACATCATAATCAGAGAAGGTTAGCCGGATAATTTTCAAGGATCTCCTTGACCCTCTGAAGGAATCTACCGGCCAGGGCGCCATCTATCACTCTATGGTCGTAACTCAGTGACAGTATCATTATATGGCGGATTGCGATTGCATCACCGTCGGGTGTTTCAATTACCGCCGGAGTTTTCCTGACAGCTCCTGTCCCGAGTATGGCTGTCTGCGGCTGGTTGATAATCGGGGTTCCCGCAATATTATTAAATGTGCCGAAATTCGTTATTGTAAAGGTTCCGCCGGTGATTTCGTCGGGTTTAAGTTTATTATTGCGTGCCCTTTCAGCAAGGTCGTTGACGCTTCTGGCAAGTCCTGTCAGGCTTCTCTCATTTGCATTCCTGATAACAGGTACAATCAGATTACCATCGGGAAGTGCGGTAGCCATTCCGATATTGATATTCTTTTTTTTGATAATGCTGCTTCCCTCAACCGATACATTGATCATCGGGAATTCATATAAGGCTTTGGCGGCCGCATCAATAAATATTGGCGTAAGAGTAAGCTTCTGGCCTTCAGTTTCCCGGAATTTATCCTTTACTGAGTTTCTCCAGATGATCAGGCGTGTTACATCTGCGTCGATGAACGAGGTTACATGGGGAGATGTTCTTTTCGACATAACCATATGGTCGGCAATGAGACGGCGAATCCTGTCCATTTCAATTATCTCATCTGCCCCTGAATAAGGCCCTTTCAGTTCTTCCTCAGCCCCTTCAGACTTTGATATTCCGGGTCTCTTTACAGGCCGGGCTGCTTCTGCCGCTTTCGATTCTCTTGCTTCATCTTCTGCTTTCTTCCTTGCCTCCACAAGCTTCATTATGTCATCCCTCGTGATCCTGCCGTCCATCCCGGATCCGGTGATCTTATCAAGTTCCGAATAGCTGATGGATTCTTTTGCCGCGATACTTCTGACCAGCGGTGAAATAAATTTCCCGGAAGGTGTCCGGCTTTTAAGGTCGTGTGCCGTTTCCTCAACGGCCTTCTTTTCCTGCCTTCCTGATTCAATAGTCTCCCTTATCCTTTCAACCTCCTTTTCGACTTTTTCCTTATCGGCCGGCGCCGTTTCAACACTGGTTTCCAGCACGGCCAAAACTTCTCCTACCTTTACCACTGATCCTTCCGTGGCAATAAGCGACGAAATCACACCATCTGCAGGAGCAGGTACCTCAGTATCGACCTTATCAGTCGCAACTTCAACCAGAGGATCGTCCTCCCTTACTGATGAACCCGCTGAAACAAGCCATTTATTAATGGTAGCCTCAATAACTCCTTCGCCCATTGCTGGAAGCTTTATTTCAATTCTCGCCATGAGTATTTATAGTAATAATTTTATATCCGGTATTCATCTCCGTCCCTCAATCTATTTACGTTCCAGGATTGAGAACATCCCATCATTTCCAACTAAAATTACTAACAATTCAAAAAGAAAAATGTTTCATTTTTCTGATACAAAATAAAACAGAGATCAGAATAGCTTTCTCAAGAGCCGTACTGATCTATCTCTGAATGAATGCGAGCTATCAGGTTGTTTTACCACACCTGCCGGTGCGATGTATCTGCTGCCGAGAATATACTTTTCGCCTTCGGAAGCTATTCTGATCCTTGCATTACAATCGGAGATGTTATGCATTGAATTGATGATCTGTGAGGCACTCAGGGCGCCGGTTGTAAAGATAACCTCCTGAATCCTGTTTATTTTAATTATATCTCTAAGCTGTTCAATATTTCCAAGTACATCCTCACGGAGGTCATCAGGGCAGATGCTTACTCTTCCGCAAATTATATTCCTGCTATCCGTATCGGTTATCAGCTTCCTGATGTTAGAATAACCTTCAGGATTGGCAACTACGGCAGTTCTCAGCGCCTGTACAAACGGATTTTCTGCTATTCCCCGGCTGGCAATTGAGATTATCAGTCGCCACAGTGGAACAGCCAGAAGGGAAAGCGTTCCTGAGAACAGGATGATCGCTCTCGAAAACCTGAGGTGGAGCGGAAGCAGGGCATAAACAACCAGTATGATCAGAGTCCCTGCAATAAGACCTTTAAATGTACCGTAAACTTTTGCAGGGATCCTGTAACCTGAAAAGAATGCGACAGCCATTACAAGTGCAAGAGTGTAAAATACCAAAATTACAGAGGTGAACACAGAGGGATAAGTATATCCTTCTCCGAATTTAAAAGCTGCCCAGGTATGTGTAACAAATGTAAATATTATGTAAATCAGAATCGCATCTGTTAAAGGAAGGAAGATCTTTTTAAAAAAGCGTCTGAGTAATGAGAGGCCGGCCCTGAATAGGATTGCCAGCCTGATCAGAAAACGGAATGATCTATAGTTCCCGTTCCCGAAATGCTTTCTGACGAATATCAGCATTGCCCTGTAAAAATGTCCCAGAATATTGAGGTCCTCCTGCCTGGTGCTTTGCCCTTTGTAGTGAATAATCTTTTTTCCGGGGTAGTAGTAATTCTTAAAGCCTGCCTTCATCAGCCTGTAACTGTAGTCAATATCTTCACCATACATAAAAAAATCCTCATCAAGAAGACCTGCTTTCTGAACTGCCTCGCTCCTGAGGAACATGAATGCACCTGTCAGAATATCAGCCCTGGCAGTCTTTTCGGTGTCGAGGTCGGCCATGTAGTATTTGCTGAAGAGACCTGATTTAGGGAAAAGGTAGGAGAATCCGAATATTTTGAAAAATGCAGTTCTTGGGGTAGGCATTGATCTCTTTGATTCAGGCAGAAGCCTGCCCTTGCCATCAATCATTTTCACACCCATTGCGCCCGCATCAGGATGATCATCCATGAATTTGATGCATGCAGAAAATGTATCTTCCTCGACAATTGTATCGGGATTGAGAAGAAGAATATATCTTCCTTTTGCCCTTATGATTGCCTGATTATTTGCAGCAGAAAATCCTCTGTTATCGTGATTTATGATAAGGTCTACCTCAGGAAACTCAAGATTTACCATTGAGCACGAACCGTCAGCGGAATTGTTATCGACAACGAATATTTCACAATCGATATTTTCTGAAGCTTTTTTTACTGAATGAAGACACTGTTCAAGAAAATGCCTGACATTGTAACTCACGATGATTACAGACAAGTCCATAAATTACTATTTGCCTGTTATTTCTTCGTTTATTACCTGGGAAAGCCGTCTTACACCTTCTTCAATCTCGCTGTTATCTGAAAAGGAGAAATTAATACGCATTGTATTCCGTCCCCGGACCTCGTTGCAGAAAAACGGAGAGCCTGCCACAAATGCGACATTTTTTTCGACAGCTTTTTTGAGTATTTCTTCGGTATCGAGATTTTCGGGAAGTGTCACAAAAAGAAACAATCCTCCTTCGGGTTCAGTCCAGGTTACATTTTCAGGCATATACTTACCGAGGCATTCTATCATATATGAACACCTCTGGCTGTACAGGTTTATTGTTTTCTCGAGGTTTTTCTCAAGGAGGCCTTTCTGGAGGTACCGTGCAAGTATTTTCTGGACAAAAGCTGATGTGCATAAATCAGCAGTTTGTTTTGCCATTACAATCCTTTCGAGAATGGCTGGATCTCCAATAATCCATCCCACCCTGAAGCCCGGGGCGAAGATCTTGGAAAAAGTGGACAGCGTGATAACCCTTCCGGAAGTGTCGAGATCGTACATAAGCCTTTGAGTCCGGCCACTGAAACTTATCTCCCTGTAGGGGCTGTCTTCAACAACCAGCAGGTCGTATTTTGCAGCTATTTCAAGTATTCCCAACCTTCTGTTTTCAGAAGTTGTTATCCCTGCAGGATTCTGAAAATCAGGGATGACATAAATGAACTTGATTGTCTGTCCCGATTCCTTAAGCTCTATAATTGTTTCTTCCAGGACATCGGTTTTCATCCCGCTTTTATCGAGGATTATGCCTTTGAGATTTGCTCCATAGGATGTAAAAGTGTTCAGTCCGCCAAGGTATGACGGCAACCCGCACAAAACATAATCGCCCGGATCGATGAATATTTTTGTAACGAGATCCAGAGCCTGCTGGGATCCGGTTGTGATTATGAGGTTCTCAATCCCGATGTTGAGTCCCTGGCTGTTATGTCGCTCGACGAGCATCCTGCGCAGAAGCGTGTCACCTTCGGTAGTGCTGTATTGCAGGGCTTCAGCTCCCTCATTTTCGAGGACATCCAGGACTATTTCCCTTAGGTCTCCGACAGGAAAGGTTTCCGGTGCAGGGAGTCCGCCTGCAAAAGAAATCATTCCCGGCTTCTCAAGAACTTTCAGGATCTCTCTGATCGCTGAGCGTTTCATGCTTTTTCCTGATTCTGACAGGAATCTCTCGACTGATTCCATCATTGCTGATAAGGATTTCGGTTATTAATTGCCCTTCCAAGAGTTATTTCATCAGTATATTCAAGGGCATCGCCGATAGCGACACCCCGGGCAAGTGTAGTGATGATGATATTGTATTTGCAAAGTCTTTTGTAGAGGTAAAAATTTGTTGTATCTCCTTCCATTGTGGTACTAAGCGCAAGGATTACTTCACTGATACCTCCTTCCCCGACTTTTTTCTCAAGGCTGTCGATTCTCAGATCGGATGGACCCACTCCTTCAACAGGCGAAATTATTCCTCCAAGCACATGAAAAACACCTCTGAACTGACGGGTATTCTCGATGGCAATCACATCCGTTATATTCTCCACAACGCATAATACAGATCTGTCTCTCTTTGTATCGCTGCAGATAGTGCAGATTTCGGTATCGGAGATATTATGGCAGATTTTACAATAGTGTATTTCGCTGCGAAGCCTGATGATTGTTTCGCCAAAACGTTTAACCTCCTCTGAGTCCTTCTTTAACAGATTCATTACCAGTCTGAAAGCCGTCTTTCTGCCAATGCCCGGAAGAGAAGCAAATTCATTTACTGCATTCTCAAGCAGCCTTGAAGGGAATTCTGTATAACTCATAACGGCAGGTTTTAGACAAATTTAATTCAATTATCGGTTAATATTATGGGCTCCCGGATTTTTTGCCTTTCATTCTTTTTGTTATCCTTGTAAATTATTTTCAGCTGTATGTCACCGTCGCTCATCCTGATAGTGTTCCTGCTTTATACCCTGCTGTTGTTTACTGTGACCTGGATTACTGCCAGGAAAGCTGACAGCCAGTCATTTTATATCGGCAACAGGATTTCACCCTGGTTTGTCGTTGCTTACGGGATGATAGGCGCTTCTCTGTCAGGCGTCACATTTATGTCTGTTCCGGGATGGGTGAAAGATACGCAGTTCAGCTATATGGTGGTTGTTTTCGGGTATCTCTTCGGATATTTTGTTATTGCCCTGGTTCTGCTGCCGCTGTATTACAGGCTGAAACTCACATCAATTTATACCTACCTCGACCAGCGATACGGTTACTGGTCGTACAAGACAGGGGCCGGATTTTTTATTTTGTCGCGTACGCTTGGAGCATCAATGAGGATGTTCCTGGTTATAAATGTCCTTCAGGTATTCGTTTTTGATGCATGGAATATCCCTTTCTGGGTCAATGCGATGATATTCATTATACTGATAATCATTTATACATTAAAGGGAGGAATAAGGACAATTATCTGGACTGACACCCTGCAGACCACGTTCATGCTGCTTGCTGTTATATTATCCATTATTTATATAAGCAGGAGCATGAATGCTCCGTTTCACGACCTTCTGTCTGATATCAGCGACAGTTCCGTATCGAGGATGTTCATTACCGACTGGCATCACCAGAGGTTTTTCTTAAAACAGTTTTTCTCGGGTATGTTCATAACTATTACCATGACAGGTCTCGATCAGGAAATGATGCAGAAAAACCTGAGCTGCCGCAATCTGAAAGAAGCCCAGAAGAACATGTTCACTTTCAGCGGGATCCTGGTTTTCGTGAACCTGCTTTTCCTTATCCTGGGCGCCTTTCTTCTCGTTTACTCTCAAAGTAAAGGAATTACTGTTGCTTCGACCGATGATCTTTTCCCCACTGTAGCATTCAAGTACCTCGGACCCGTTGCAGGACTGGTTTTTCTTATAGGTCTCATATCGGCTGCCTTTCCAAGCGCTGACGGCGCTCTGACCTCACTGACAACCTCGGTCAGTATAGATTTCCTGGGAATCAATAACAAGAAGGGGCTTTCAGAAAAGACAGCAACAAGGACGAGGTACACTGTTCATCTTTCAATTGCATTCATATTCTTTATCAGCATTTTGATATTGAGAGCATTGCCTGATAAGGCCATTATTGATAAACTTTTCACAATAGCCGGCTACACTTATGGGCCGCTGCTGGGTCTTTATTCCTTCGGACTTTTCACAAAAAGGAAAGCTGATGACAGGCTGACTCCCTTAATAGCCGTGCTTTCGCCTGTAATATGTTTCTTCCTGAGCAAATACTCTGTCGAGCTGTTCAACGGATATAAATTCGGATTTGAACTGCTTCTGCTGAACGGATTCCTGACCTTCGCGGGGCTTTATCTGTTCAGCAAGAAAAAGCTTAAGACTGAAGACCTGAGTTAGTTGCAGGTAGTCAGTAGCCGGAAGCCGAAAGCCGGTAGCCGGTAGCCGGACACCGGCAGGTCACCTTGAAATAGAAATCTGTTCTTCGGTTCCGGTGGTCTCTTCTGTTTCCTCAGGTATCTCTTTCTTAATTTCCACTCTAATTTTCTTATAGGGGATATTAAATGCCAGGAAGTAACTGACACCTGCACTGAAAGGATTTCCTCCGCGACCGAATCCGGGGAGATAAACAGGCCTGAGATCCCTGCCGGTACCACTGTAGATCAGTCTCCTCAGGTTCACTGACCACCCTATGCTGAAGTTCTTAAAAAGCTCGATTCTTACACCGGGGGAGATCTCGAAAAAATGTCCCAGTCTGGTTGAAGGCTCAACAGAGGATGTGGCTGTACCCCAGTAATTAGTGTACCGGAATGAGGGAATCTCCAAAGTATATACGCTCAGTCCGTAACGCAACCCGACACCGGCCCAGTATTTTCCTTCTGTAAGTTCGGGCTTCAGGAGGTTGATATCAATTCCCACCTTGAAGTAGATCCCTTTGCTGATGTAGCTGTAGTTATACTGCGAGTATTTAAAGTCAGAATATCCACCGCCGGCATATAAAGCATATTTTTCATTAAGATCGACTGCAATAAAACCTTCAGTGTTCAGGATATTCCGGTCTGTTA
>JADDYF010000251.1 GCA_015712185.1 Bacteroidales bacterium | reverse complement strand
TACGTGAAGAATAGACTGCCTTATCAAGAACGAATCCGGGTTTTGTCTTCTGCGGCTCTTTGGTTTCTCCTTCCTGTGACGGGAAAAGTATTCCTTCTATTCTGTCCCATCCCGGTCTTATTTTCCTGGTTTTGATATCGGATATCCTGATTGCATACTCAGAACTTTCAGGCATCGTTAACATGCGGCTCAGGACAGGCAGCTCAGGCTTGCCCGGGCTGGAGGTGGGAGTATGACCCGGAATATGCAGCCGGTAGAATGTGCCATTTTCGGTGACCAGGTTTCTGATATCCAGCTCCGATAACGAATAATCAATAACAAGTGAATGGTCTGTAACAGTAATAGTTGCCTGTTGGGGTTCTCCACCCAGGCGGTACCTTTGAATCCTCCCTTCCTGACTGAAGGCTTTTACCAAAGGAATCAACAGAAAGATAATAAAAACAAACTGTTTATGTTTCCCTAAACACATCAGTGTTAATTAATTAACGCTGCCACCTAAATTCCGGAACCAAGTTATTAAATTTTCAACAGATAACTGATGCGGTACTAATAAATTTGATTAAAGCGATAAGATTACTATTTTTACAGCGCAATTAAATTGACGAGTTACAGGTTCTTTTTGATAAATGACAAATACCATGAACCATATTTATAAAACATTCTTAACCATAATCCTTATTGCTATGACAACCCCCACTTTCTCACAGGATCCTTCTGGTTTTGACAGGATTAACACCTCAGCAGGTGTTGTTGAACTGCACTTTGTGGGACATGGGTCGCTGATGCTGAAGTTGAACGATTACGTTATTCATGTTGATCCTGTCCGAAGCTCAGGAAGTTACGATAAGCTTCCAAAGGCTGATCTGATCCTTGTAACACACGAACACTATGATCACCTTGATACGGATCTGATTGGTAATTTACGCAAGCAGGAAACGGTGATGCTGACCAGTGAAAAAGCTGCAGGTCAGGTAAAGTGGGCAAAAGCCATGAAAGCCGGTGAGAAAAATGTGGTCAGTGATATTATTATCGAAGCGGTTCCGGCATATAATATTATCAATATGCGTGCTCCGGGTCAGCCTTTTCATCCGAAAGGAACCGGACTGGGTTTTGTGTTAACAATAGGTGATATGAGGTTTTATATTGCAGGCGATACCGAGAACATACCTGAAATGAAAGCTCTTAAAAACATCCAGGTTGCTTTCCTCCCGATGAACCTGCCATATACAATGACTCCCGAAATGGTAGCAGATGCAGCCATGGTATTTAAGCCAAAGATATTATATCCGTACCATTTTGGAGATACCAGAACTGATGAGATAATCCGTCTTTTGAAAGGAACAGAAATAGAAGTAAGAATTAGAAACCTGAAATAAAAACGACTAAATGATGAGAATATCAAGAAGGGGATTCCTTAAATCGGGAATAACAGGAGCGGGTATGGTCGCACTTTCTCCGGCAATTGTCTCTGCAGCAGCGTCTATCCAGGAGAAGAATATTATTTACAGGACCCTTGGCAGGACTGGCCTGAAGGTTCCGGTGATAAGCTTTGGAGTTATGAGGTCAGATGAGCAGAACCTGTGCAAGGCAGCATACGACAAAGGAGTACGGCTTTTTGATACAGCCAACAATTACCTCGAGGGAAAGAGTGAAATAATGTTAGGTAATCTTTTCAGGAATTATCCAAGGAATTCATTCGTACTGGCTACTAAAGTGAAACCTGGCACCGACAGGGAAGGTAAACCTACTGATGAGACTAAACCCGAAAGATTCCTGGAAATATTCAAGGTAAGTCTTTCGAGACTGCAGATGGATTATGTTGATATACTTTATGTTCACGATATAAGTAATCCGGAATTCCTGGATTATAAGCCAATTATCAATACTGTAAAACAGCTGAAGAAGGATGGGAAGATCAAGTTTATTGGTTTTTCAACTCACAGGAATGAGCCTGCTGTCATAAGTGCTGCAGCTGATTCTGATACTTGGGATGTTATTCTCACACAATACAATTACAGGCTGGCCTATCTGCCGGAAATTAACGCCGCAATAAAAAAGGCAGCTTCTGCAGGTATTGGTATTGTCGCAATGAAAACCCTTGCCGGGGGAAGATTCCTCGACAAGGAAAAATCCAAACCAATGAATACGACAGCAGCGCTCAAATGGGTGTTGTCAAATCCTGATGTGCATACAACAATACCCGGAATGACAAGCTTCGACCAGCTTGACCTCAATGTAAAGATACTCGAGGATATTACACTGACTGAACAGGAAAAGAGTGACATTGCTGCTGCAAGCTCAGAACCCGGTCTGTTCTGTTCGGGCTGCAAAAAATGCCTGCCTGTCTGCCCGAAAAACCTGCCGGTGCCTGATCTAATGAGAGCTTATATGTACGCATACGGGTATTCCAGTCCTGCAATGGCAGGCACGCTCCTTGCCGAACTCGGCATTTCGAATAACCCCTGCAGCGGCTGTGAGACCTGCACAGTGAAATGTTCAGGGAATTTTGATGTAAAGGAAAGAATTGCAGATATATCAAGAGTAGCTGATATACCTTCAGATTTTCTTGCCTGATAGTCCTTATCTAAATTCAAGAAAATGAAAACCCGGTTATTAGCAAGTATTGTACTTTCCACATTTACCGTGATCGCCGGGGCACAGGAAATTACATTTCCCGATCTGGGCGGTTTTAAGAAAATAACCAAATACCCTGTATATGTTCCGGAAAACCTCTGGGATTTTATTAACGGTGCTGCCGAAGGATACCTGGCGCTTGGATTTGTCGATCTGCATGTTGCCGAATATAAAAAAGGGAAAGATGTGATAAAGCTCGAAATCTACCGTCACAGCGATCATACAATGGCTTTCGGGATATATGCAAATGAACGGTCGCCATCATTCAGATATCTCAATCTTGGCGCACAGGGATATAATACCGATGGCTCAATAAACTTCTTTAAAGGTAATTTCTATATAAAGATCAGAACATATTCGCGTAAGGAAAAGACGCTTCAATCGGCTGAATCGCTTGCTGCCAGAGTTGAACAGATGCTGCCTGGCGAGACAGAAATGCCGGTGCCTCTGTCGCAGTTCCCAATTGACGGAAAGAAAAAGAACGAGGAGATGTACATAAATGAAAATGTTCTTGGGCATCAATTTCTGTATAAAGCGTTTAAAGCAGTTTATGAAGTCGGTCCGGATAGTTTCTCAGTTTATATGATCAGGGCCGGCACACCCCAGGAGACATGGAAAATGGCAGAAGCCTATCTTAAATCGGCAGGAATGGATAGTACTGAATCGGATACCGGGAAATTTATCCTGAACGATGGTTACAACGGCACGGTATTCCTCGCGTGGAAAAACGACACTATAGTTATCATTTCAGG
>JADDYF010000090.1 GCA_015712185.1 Bacteroidales bacterium | reverse complement strand
CTTTTGCAACAACAGGGAGCAGGTTTGCACGGATTTGATAGGGCAAATCTGAAGTTTTCCGGCATGCATGGCGGTTAAGATATTTCGGCTTTTAAACAAGCCTCATTTTTTCACCATTAGTTGAAGGGAAGGATATAATTTTTAAATTGTCGAAAATTCCGGATATATGGCTGACGACAATAAGATAATCTTCTCGATGTTCAGGGTGGGTAAGACGTTCCCTCCGCACAGGCAGGTGCTGAAGGATATATCCCTTTCGTTTTTTCTTGGGGCAAAGATCGGGATAATAGGTCTTAACGGGTCGGGTAAGTCGACGCTTCTGAATATAATTGCCGGAAAGGAAAAAGAGTATCAGGGTGAAGTGACATTTCTACCGGGATATACAGTGGGGCATCTGCCCCAGGATCCGCTTCTCGACGAAAGCCGGACAGTCAGGGAGATAGTCGAGGAAGGAGTAAAGGAGGTAATGGAAATCATCAGGGAATTCGAAAGAATTAATAACAGTTTCGGTGATCCCCAGGTATTTGAAAATCCCGGAAGGATGCAGGATCTCATGGACCGGCAGGCTGTATTGCAGGAGAAGATTGAATTTCACGATGGCTGGAATATAGAGTACAAGCTCGAAAGGGCAATGGATGCCCTGCGCTGTCCTGACAGCGACACCAGAGTAAATATACTTTCAGGCGGTGAACGGAGAAGAGTTGCTTTGTGCCGCCTCCTTCTCCGGCAACCCGATGTCCTGCTGCTTGATGAACCCACAAACCATCTTGATACAGAATCGGTTCAGTGGCTGGAGACAACCCTGAAGCAATATCAGGGTACTGTTATTTGTATAACACATGACAGGTATTTTCTGGATAACGTCGCAGGATGGATACTGGAGCTCGACCGGGGGGAAGGTATCCCGTGGAAGGGAAATTACTCATCATGGCTGGAACAGAAGGCAAAACGCCTGGAGATTGAGGAAAAGGGAAACATAAAGAGGCGGAAGATCCTTGAACGGGAGCTCGAATGGGTAAGAATGTCGCCGAAAGCACGGCATGCCAAGTCAAAAGCCAGACTTGGAGCTTACGAGAACCTGCTAAACCAGGATGTCAAAGCGAAGGAAGAAAAGCTGGAGATCTTCATACCTAACGGTCCGCGTCTGGGTGATAAAGTGATAAAGGCAACGCATGTTGCAAAGTCCTTTGGTGACAAACTGCTATTCGAAGAGCTCGATTTTAACCTTCCTCCAAACGGGATCGTTGGTGTAATAGGTCCTAACGGCGCAGGTAAAACAACTCTTTTCAGGATGATAATGGACCAGGAAAAACCGACAAAGGGTAATTTTGAAATCGGGGAGACTGTCTCAATCGGTTATGTCGATCAGGCTCATACTGCAATCAGTCCTGCAAAGAGTGTCTATGAAGTTATATCCGGAGGACAGAATGATATTATGGTAGGGAACCGCATGGTAAATGCCAGGGCATATGTTGCCAGGTTCAATTTCACCGGGGCTGACCAGGAAAAGAAATGCGGTGTGCTGTCAGGTGGTGAACGTAACAGGCTGCATCTGGCTCTTACACTCAAGTCGGGAGCCAATGTCCTTCTTCTTGATGAACCAACCAACGATATAGATGTAAATACACTCCGGGCGCTGGAGGAGGGACTGGAGAACTTCGCAGGATGTGCCGTTATTATATCACACGACAGGTGGTTCCTCGACAGGGTGGCAACACATATGCTGGCGTTTGAAGGGAACTCCAAAGTTGTCTGGTTCGAGGGGACCTACTCCGAATATGAAGAGAACTACAGGAAAAGAGTTGCAGATACAACTCCTGTAAGAATCAAATACAAGAAACTTGCATGAAAAGAAAAATTTACACACTATTACTGTTTTCCTTTCTTCTGATGTCTGCAGCTTATTCACAGATAGGTACACGTTTCCCATCAGAGAAGAAGACAATTACCGATCCGATCACAGGCACCCGGCTGACATTCCTCACAAGCCAACCTTCGGGGGATTCAAAGATATACCAGACACATAACCAGTGGACTGCCGATGGCAACTGGGTTATATTCCGGTCAAACAGGGTACGCGGTGAAGCTATGGCTGTAAATGAAAAAACCGGAGTTATCGTTCAGGTGAGTGAAGGCGGTTATACCGGTATGCTGAATGTGGCCCGGAAATCGATGAAGCTCTATTTTATGAGGAACACACCCCGTGAACAGGGTAGTCCCCGTTTCGGAGGTCCTGTCCAGGTGATTGAAGTAGATCTTGAAAAGCTGTTTACCGACAGCGAGGCTGGGAAGCTGAAACCTTCCGGTACATACCAGCGCATCTGTGGTACTACACCTGCAGAGATGGGAGCCGGAGGTGATATGGCCCTTGATGCTGATGAGGAGGTTGTTTTTTTCAGGACAGGAAGAGAGTATGCAGCAAAGCTTCTTCCGGAAGGTACGAAAGCAGAGCCTGCTTTTGGTCCCAGAAAGATGGGTGCGGGACCTGCCGGGATCGGAAGTATGAATATCAGAACCGGTGAAACAGGATTCGTTGTGGCAGTGCCGTTTCAGGTAGGTCATATCCAGACCAATCCATGGGTGCCGGGGGAGATAGTCTTCTGCTGGGAGACCGGGGGGAAAGCACCACAGCGCACATGGACAGTAATAGCCGACGGTACAGGATTGCGGCCGCTTTACCCGGAATCGGAATATGAGTGGATAACCCACGAAGCTGTTATTACAAAAGATGAGGTGGCTATCGCCATAATGGGGCACAGGAAAATAGGCACTCCCGAGCAGCCTGCAGACCCGAAGAATCCCGGGCAGGAAGTTGCCTGGGGACTATCCGGCACAAGAGAAAAGCCCACTGGTCTGGGAATAGTGAATCTAAGAACAAGGGAAATGACCATTGCGGGACAGACACCCTCAGGAAGCGGACTTTGGCATGTAAATGGCTCTGCAGACGGACGCTGGGCTGTCGGTGATGATTTCTCACGAGGAATATATCTGATAGACCGGCATTCACATGAGATGATCCTCCTGTCAACCGGACATAAGATGACCGCGGCCGATCACCCGCATCCGACATTCAACCCCGACGGAACCAGAATAGAAATTCAGTCAGCGATGCTGTCGGAAGATAACAGGTCAATGAATATCTGTATCATTCCGGTACCTGAAGAGTGGCTTAAAAGGAAATACGGGCAGTGAATCAGTCTAATGTGCTGTTGTCCTGAACTTCTTCCGGTCCTCTCTGCATAATCTCTTGATCAGCCTGCGGCCCGACATGATCCCGGTCGGCAATCCTCCTCCGGGTTCCACCCACTGGCCGCACATATAGAAATTTGCCAGACCGGGCAACGATTGTGACATCGGCTTCATCAATACACCAGCATTTTCCGGAGTTATCAGCCAGCCTTCGAAACTGCCTTTCCAGTTAGCCGTATATCTTTCGAAAGTCATCGGGGTGGCAATATCGATCATTTCGATCTGTGATGTGATGCCCGGGAAACGCTGTTCGAGAAGTTCAATCAGCTTGTTAGCAATCTCATCTTTCTTATTAAGATAGGCAGATTTATCCTCAGCCAGCCTTTTCCATGATTCATAGTCAGTCATGATCATTGTGGTCAGGACTGTTTTGCCCGGAGGAGCCATTGAAGTATCGTGGTTATAGAGATGTACATGCAGCCTGTCGCGTTTTTCCTTTCCGATCTCGACAGGTTCCTTAAGCTGGAAGCTGAATCCAGAAACGGAAGGCAGCACATCCGTGAAGGTACGGTTTACTCCGATACCGGCAAATATCAGAGGCGGGAACGGCAGCCATTTATCATAAATACTCCTGATTTTTTCGTCTGCATATTTCCCGTCGAGCATCCTGAATATCGTTGAATAGCCATCTGCAGCTGAAATGACTCTTGAGCAGAAATGCTCTGTACCATTCTCCAGCCGGATGCCAATAGCCTTATCGCTTCCGGTAAGGATCTTATCGACTCGATTGTTATAATGAATGATACCTCCAAGTGCCTTATACCTTTCCTCAAGCGCCTTCGACATCGGCATCGATCCGCCCAGCGGATAACCGGCGTTTTTAGAATGCAGGTATGCAAAGGTAAAGAGCATGAAGAGCATTGAGAACTCAGGGATCCACATCTCCTCGAATCCTTTTTTCAGCAGAGGATCTTTGAACCTGTTCGCGAAATCCCGGCTTCTGATCTGCATCCACTTCTGCATCTTCTTCCCGTTTCTGATAAAGCTAAGGATAAGCTTAAATTGTTTTGCGAGTCTTTTTGGCAGCGGAGTATGCCTTGAAGGCTGGTCAAAAGCCAGGCACATCCTTATTCCGGTTATGAATTCCTTTATGGGCTCAACATCCTGCGGGGAGAATTCGAGGAGATGCTTTTCGAGGCGGTCAACATCTGTGTAGAATGTAAGTGTACGTCCATCGGGACCTTCAAGACGATAATATTCATTCATATTGATAAACTGCCTTCTCTGCGTTATTCCGACCTCCTCCCAGAGATCATGCATACTGCTTTCAGGGGAAGATCCGACAAGCCAGTGTATACAGCAGTCTATGGTATATCCCTTTCTCATCCATGATGTGCAGAGACCCCCGGGAAGGTCGTGCATCTCAAAAACCTGCGATCTGTAACCGTTCATCTGGGCATAGATTCCGGCAGCAAGGCCGGCAAATCCTGCACCGATAATGTTTATTGAATTGTCGCTTGTTATTTTATTCATAGTTCAGATCCTTGTTACAATCCACCAGGTGATCACCGAGACCATTCCGCCGAGTACGGTTCCCCAGACAAGATCAATAGCTGTAATGAGTACCGGCCATCCTTTCACTGTCGCCAGGTTTGTGAGATCGTAGGTGGCATAGGTGACCAGTCCGAAAAACATTCCGGCAAAGAGGGCACTCTTCCAGTCTCCCTTTTCAACTGCCGGACGTATCACAAAATACACAAGTCCTGCCAGGAAGAGGAGGTAGAAGATTATTGCTGCTATCCAGTTCGGACTGGGCCGCATTAGATAACCCAGGTATTTCTTATAAAGGTTGTTAGCTATAAATACAAGCCACACAAGGTCGATGGTCACAAAGGCTATAAAAGCCACTCCATAGATTTTCAGGTACTCTGCCATATTTATGTTATTTATAGGTCTGTAACAAAATTAAATATTTAAATAGCGAAAAGGGGTAAAGAGACAAAGAATGTGGCCAGTTATTTCATTGTAGCTTTCCTGTTCGATAAGCTTACGCCGCCGCCCTTGCCGTTTATTATGCTTTTTACAATGCTTTCATTATTGCCGTTAAGCCAGAATATAACTTTATGATGTATCTTATCTTCAAGTGCAGCAGGTGTTTCAATAGCATTGTCAACTATTACCGGTGCATTATAGAATACGTTATAAATTCCCAATCCCCAAGCTTCATGGGTTTTTACATGGTCCGCCACTTTGTATGAGGCATAGCCGTTGATACCATCGTGTTTCCATGAATCCGGGGTTGGCGGGTCATACGGCATCTCGCTCTGATAAAAATAGACCCTGCCGTTATTCCCGTTCCAGAGGCTCTGGTACTCCTGGAAATGCTCATTAAACAGCCCATAGATTGTCACATTGTCGCCATTTACAATCAGGCCGTTTGCAGCCCTGTTTTTATCCCAGCCGACTCCGTTCCCGTGGTCAGCTCTCCAGAGCCAGATATGATCAACGCAGACATCACTGCTGTTTATGACCATGCAGCTTGATGCAGATCCTTCAGCAGGCCCCCCTACCCTGAAGAAGATATCGTAAAGAAATATGGGATCCGATCTATGTGATTTCCGTGATCCCGGCTCTCCGACCTGAAAAAGCCTTTCTGAGGTAACAGCTCCTGCATCTATTGTTAATCCGCAGACTATTACCCCGTTAATATCACTTATCTCAATTGCTGATTTACCATTCACAGGAATAAGTGTTGCAAGACCTGTTCCCATAATTACCGTACCAGGTCTGGTTACCTCCAGAGCTTCATCCAGAAAATAACGGCCCGGAGTAATTAAAAGGTTCTTCCCCTTTTTCAGGGCAGAATTAATTGATTCCGAATTATCAATACCCGGCCTGGTAATATAAAATTTATCCAGCCGGATCGTCTTTTCTGCTTTCATTCCGCTCATCCAGTCGGGTCCGGCGCTGTTCAGCTTAATGCCGGGAATCTTGATACAGAATCCATTTTCATCAGATACAAGGAATGGTTTTTCACGGATGATGGGGACCTTACCGATTGTTGTATATGGCAGCTCCGGCCAGTTTTCCTCTGGCGCACCGCGAACTCCGACGAACATCATATTCCAGTTTCCTCCGACCCATTTTCCCATATCGGTGTTTCTCGTGAACCATTGCTGTTGTGGCCCGGATGTTATTATTCCGTCTATTTTTGAATCGGCAAGAAATCCACCGCTGGCATACCCTTTGTCGAATAACCGGAGGTTGCCTTTTACGTGAACTCTTCTCAGGGGAGCTGCCTGTGAAACACCCCAGACCATTGTCGAATCTGTTTCAGGTATTATGGTCAGGTTTTCAACCGAGCGCCAGAAATTTGTCAGAACACTGTTGCCGTGGGTTGTATTTGACCTTACCGCCCCGGAAATTATAACATTTTCTGGAGCTTCACCCAGTCCCAGGACCTGCATGTAATAATCTACCTTTACATCAAGATTATATTTGCCCGGTTTGAATAGCAGTGCATAACGGTTTTGACTGAATTCACTTCTGCGTTTCGACTGACGGGCAAATATGGTATCAATTAAAACCTGGATCTCCTCCATATCCATTGCAGGATCAAACACAAAAACGTTTTCACCAAAAATCGATTTATTATATTCCTCAAATATTACTGGCAAAGGCGGTGCATATCGATCTGCAACCTGGCATGGGCACTCATGGAATCCGGAGAATAATATTAACGCCGGAAGTATTGTTTTGCAGCAAGTTTTCATTTCTATAAAACCGTATGACCGCGCGACTGCACAAACGCACAATCGCATGATATATTTATCAAAATATTTTCTGCTATATCTTGATAAACAGCTTGTTCTTATACAGCCAGTAACACATATACCAGAGAAACGCCCATACACCAATACTGGTTATTATCGCTGTTGTCATCTCTCCGGCCCACGAAAAGAGCAGTTTGCTGAACGGATCTATCATCCTGCTTATAAACCTTGCTCCACCGACTTCAAAAAACAGGTAGATGAAAATGCTGTTCATCCCTACCACTATGAAAAACCACGATCCTTTGGTAAACAGTTTCTTCACATCGATAAGCCAGTAGCAGAATGCTAACGCCAGGATAGTCCAGCCACCGCTGGCAAATACGAATGATACGGTGGCGATCTTCTTGATGATGGGAGTTATATTCAGCAGATCGAGGGAGTACCCGGCAATCAAAGCCGCTACAGCTGCAATAACCAGGATTCTGATCTTCTCTTTTGCAGGCTTGCTGCTCATAAGAAGCTTGCCGCATAATACTCCCCATACAGTATGTGCAGTGGTAGAGACTACATTTAATGTTGCCCAGGTACTCGCTTTATCAACTCCTTCGATCTTGTTATTGACCCATGCACCGAGATTCTCAAAATTGACCCATGGATTATTGAAGCCTTCCACGGGAAAGAACCTGTAAGCAAGATCGATAAGCAGGAGGATGACAAGGGTGAATATCAGCTGGAACTTAAAGCTCTTATTCATAAGGAAGAAGGCAACGATGTAGGTTACCGAGAGCTGTGCAAGTACGTTCTGAAACCTGAATACAAGATGACCTGCATCGATAAAGTAGAGAGCCCAGCCGAAAAACAGGAGTAAGAACGCACGTTTAACGGCATGAAGGGTTACCGTTCTGTTGCTTTCACCCTTTTTCAGCCTGTTGGCAACTGCAAAAGGGATGGCAACGCCCACAATGAACATGAAGAAGGGTTGAACGAGGTCCCAGAAATGCAGACCGTGCCACTCGTGGTGGTGGAACTGGTTCGCTATAAATTGTACGACATTGCTGTCGATACTCATAAGGTGGGCATAAAGATGGGTTGATTCACCTGCCAGGAGGAACATTGTGAATCCCCGGAAAAAATCTACTGATGTCACCCTGCCGGGTGCGGCAGAGCTCATGATTTGTGTGTGTACGTTCATATTATTTGGTCAGGTTTTTCGGTTATTTCAAATTTATGAAATTTAATATTACTTATTAATGTGTTCTTTGGGTTTTTATGAGGCTATCTGTAGTAAAATTTATCCCTGCTGATTTCTATCAGGAACCTGCTTGGGTATGACAAAAATGCATTATAGGTTGCAACATACGACGGCATGGTAATGATCAGGTCCTGCTTTGCCCTGCTGCAGGCTACATAAAATAACCTGCGCTCCTCCTCAATTTCCTCGATATTGTTCAATGCCCTTACTGAAGGGATCAATCCGTCCAGCGCATGGGGAATGATAACACTGTGCCATTCCAGCCCCTTTGCTGAATGGATAGTCGAAATAATAAGCGGTTTGTCTTCGGTTTCATCAATTAAAGGGACTGTTCTGCTTCCGAATTTCTTTGAAGGCGGATCGAGCGCGAAATCCGTAAGGAATTTATCGAGCGACTTATATTTGGATGCCAGATCGATCAGGACATTTATATCCAGCAGCCTCACTTGGTAATCGTACTCTGTAGCCTGGAGGATAGGAGCATAATATTCTCTTATGATTTCAATTTTCTGTGGGATGCCGAGCTGGTCATTTCTGGCAGCAGATATTGCGTTTACCAGCTTTTTCAGCCCTTCAGCGAATTTTGTATTCCCGAAACTGCCAATATTGAGTCTGTTGTCGGCAATGATCTCCCCGATGATCTTTTTTGCGGTGACCAGCCCGACACCGGGCAGGTATTTCAGTATCCGGTGCCAGGCAACGGCATCGTAGGAGTTCTGTACTATCCTGAGATATGATATTACATCCTTTACATGCTTCCTTTCATTGAATGCCAGTCCGCCCACAGCTATATAAGGTATGCTTCTTTTGTTTAATTCGGCCTCGACATACCTGGCGTGCCAGAAAGCTCTCACAAGTATTGCCACCTGATTTAATGCAATATCTTTCTCCCTGTACTCAAGTATCTTGTCGGCAATGAACTCCGCCTCAGCCTGCTGATCGTAAAATTTCCTGACAAGTGGTAAAATATCATATGTTATTCTTGAAAAAAGGCGCTTCCTGTAACCGATCTGTGCATTCAGTATTATTTCGTTTGTGAAATCGAGTATCTTCTGGTTGCTACGGTAATTCTCTTCAATCTTGATAATACTGCAACCGGGATATTTCTGCGGGAATCGAAGTATGTTTTCATAATTTGCCCCTCTGAAGGAGTATATGCTTTGAGAATCGTCCCCGACAACCAGTATGTTTTCAGACGATTCAGCAAGGTATTCCACTATCTCTTTCTGGATTACATTTGTGTCCTGGAATTCGTCTACCATGATGTACCTGTACCTGTCATGCAATCTTTTCCTGAACAGAGGGTTGTCGCGGAGGGAATCCCTTAAAACATCCATCAGATCGTCGTAATCGAAGATCCTGCATATCTTCTTGTATTTTTCATAGCCCTGGTTTATTAATTCAATCTGTTCGATGAATCCTTTAAGCCCTGAAAATTCGTGCATAATTACGTGTCTGATTGTCAGGTTCCTGTTCCTTGCCGAGGATATTATTTCCCGGATCCTGTTTTTTCGGGGGAATGCTTTCTCCTTCTTTTCAAATCGCAGTTCAGATCTGATGAGGTCAATAGTATCTGCAGAATCTTCTTCATCAATAATAGTAAAATCGGGAGGGATATTAAGAAGGTTCGAATATTTCCTTAAAATGTAATTTGAAAATGAATGAAAGGTACCTCCGAATATCTTTTGCGCACTGGCATCTTTAAGAAGCTGCTGAACCCTACCGAGCATTTCGCCGGCGGCTTTTCGCGTGAATGTCAGCAGCAGGATATCGCCGGGATCTATTCCGTTCTCGAGCATGAAGGCAACCCTGTAAACGATCACCCTTGTCTTTCCGCTGCCAGCACCTGCAATCACAAGAACAGGTCCGTTTATTGTTGTGACTGCCTCGAGCTGGGCAGGATTCAGCTCCTCCCTGTAATGAATCTTGTATGATCCTGAAAGTCTTGATCGCGATGTGGTGACCGGTTTATTTTCAATGGAGGCGACAATACCCTTTAGTTCTTCGATCTTTCTGATTGTTTGTTCATCCGTAACTGTCTCAGGATAATCGTCGATGGAGATCGCTGATATTTCGTTTTTCCGACCAGGGGGATAATTCCGGGAAGTTACTTCCTTACTGGCCTCGCGGTCTCCCACAAGTTCAAGGAATGCTTCCAGCGATTTGTTTTCTGCAGATAAATCCCGGGTTTCCGGTCTCTTCTTTTCTTTTTTCGGTGAAGAAGGCTCTTCCAGCTTTTTATTTTTACGTTTTCTCAACTTGGACAGGTTTATCTGAAAGGCCGGGATTAAACTCGCCCTCCCAGCGGGCGATAACTGCCGTGGCAAGACAGTTGCCAAGAACGTTCACTGAGGTCCTGGCCATATCCATCAGCTCGTCAATACCGAGTATTATATAGATCG
>JADDYF010000235.1 GCA_015712185.1 Bacteroidales bacterium | reverse complement strand
CTCTCCCCGTTCAATGGCATCTACATTAACTCCGATGACTTTAACGTTGTATTCTGCAAGGATACCTTTTTTTGCGAGAACTGAAGACAGGTTTAATCCCGTCTGACCTCCAAGATTTGGGAGAAGCGCATCTGGCCTTTCCTTCTTGATTATTTCTGTAAGGGCATATTCGTTAAGCGGTTCGATATATGTTACATCTGCAATCCCCGGGTCGGTCATTATTGTTGCGGGGTTAGAGTTGACGAGGATTATTTTGAAACCCAGCGAACGCAACGCTTTACAGGCCTGTGTTCCCGAATAATCAAATTCACAGGCCTGTCCGATGATGATGGGTCCCGAACCGATGATCAGCACCTTTTCAATATCCGACCGTTTTGGCATAATGATTTAAAAGGAATGTGATATTGTGAAAAATAACATAATAAAAAAGTGCTGCAAGATAGAAAATCAATTTGTTTTTGTGAAAAAATAAATCCGGCAGGTAACGGTAAAAGATTACCGTTTAGCGGTGCAAGTATTGCAGCCAGTTAATTCAACAAGAGTTTTATACCACGTAATGGCTAAAGTATTGTTTTAAATCACTTTGGGGCAGGTTAGTTTATACTTCAGGTAACAGGTCTTAAACAATTTGAAAATTAGATTGTTAATATCTCATGCAACATTGAATATTGATAAAATGTTGATAATTAGATTTTTTGACGTTAATAATTAAATGTTGTTTTGTAGCCCGGAGTTGAAGGATTTTGACTAAATTGTATTGTACTTTAAAATCAGGTTCAGTAAAGGTTTAATACCTGCTTCAAATCCGGTAATAAATACGTATATGAAAAGAATACTTGTGATTACTGTCTGTTTATTACTTGCTTTGAAAGTTGTTGCTCCAGTTCGGAATGATCTTATTGTATCCCATTCCCGGCCCGTGGAACCCTTCAGAAAACTGATAAATGCAGTCGGACTCGTTGAAGCCAAAGGTGATACTATGGCATATAATCATATTGAACAGGCTGTGGGATTCTTCCAGATACGCCCTGTAAGAGTGAAGGATTATAACATACGGACCGGAAGCAGATACACGCTGAAAGATATGTTCGATTATAAGACTGCAGAAAAGGTGTTTTTATTCTATGCCTCCGAAATAGGACCATATAACTTTGAGAAAATAGCTAAAAACTGGAATGGTTCAGGAGTAAAAACTCTCGATTACTGGAAAAGAGTTAAAAAGCACCTATAGGATTAAATATTTTGTCGCTGATCAAGGTTTGGTATCAGAGATTCTTGTTCGGTCGGCTTCCGTACCTTTTCCGTAAAAATTATTTTGGTTTGTTGATCAGACTTTCTATTTTTATCAGGATAATACCGGATAATCAATAAGATTGTTATTTAACAAATACTCAGAATC
Organism: Bacteroidales bacterium; assembly: GCA_015712185.1. Lineage (GTDB taxonomy): Bacteria > Bacteroidota > Bacteroidia > Bacteroidales > VadinHA17 > LD21. The sequence continues at coordinate 11,430 of JADDYF010000235.1, read as the reverse complement.
ATATGAAAACATCACGAAGAATGTTCATCAAAACAGGCGCCATGGCAATTGCAGGTACTGCTGTCATGGGAAGAACAGCATTTGCTGCAAAAAAGCAAAAAGGGATAATAGGCCTGCAACTCTATTCCATTCGCAGCGAAATGTCAAAAGATCCGCTGGGATCGCTTAAACAGGTGGCAGCAATGGGATATGTATATGTGGAACATGCCAGTTATACAAACCGGAAATTCTATGGATATCCTGCACCTGAATTCAGAAAGATACTCGACGACCTGGGACTTAAGATGATCAGCGGCCATACCGTAATGGGCAGGCAGCACTGGGATGCATCCAGGAACGATTTCTCCGACAGCTGGAAATATACTGTCGATGACGCCGGCGTTCTTGGGCAGAAGTATGTGGTCAGCCCCTCAATGGACGAAAGCATGAGAAAAACATACGACGACTTCAAAAGGTATATGGATATTTATAACAAATGCGGGGAGCTCTGCCGGAAACAGGGAATGAAATTCGGGTATCATAACCACGATTTTGAATTCAGCGAGAAACTGAACAACGAAAAACTGTTTGATATCATGATGAAGAGCATTGATCCCAATCTTGTGGTGATACAGCTTGATATCGGCAATATGTATAATGGTGGGGCAGTGGCTCTTGACGTTGTAAAACAGTACCCCGGAAGATTTGAAAATATCCATGTAAAGGATGAAATAAAGGCGACCGGCGGAGAACAACAATACGAAAGCTGTATTATCGGTGAGGGGATAGTTGATGCCAGGAAGGTCATAAAGCTTGCTACAAAAATCGGCGGCGCACAGGTTTATATTATAGAACAGGAATCATACCAGGGCAAACCGCCCATGGAATGTGTTAAGCAAGACCTGGAGATCATGAAAAAGTGGGGGTACTGATATTAGGCTTTCCTGTATTTCCCGATAATTTCCTGATCAGGATCCATAGTTGAGATAGACGCGGCGGTTTATTTACCATTCGCAGTATGCTCTCTTTCTCGGCGTTGGTTAGTTGTTCCGAGCCGGCCACATATTCCCTGCTGAAATTGAGGATCAAACCGGCATCGGCAGGCCGCAGACGGCAGCAGCTGCCTACAATACCGGTGAACATTTTATCAAACTGATAATATTCATCCGATACCTTATTGATCAGCAGGAGCGGAATTATCTTCCTAAGCCATCCGCCGTATGGCGACATCCTGAGAATAACGCCATTCAGCTCTCTTTGCTCCATAAGCATGGGAGGGAAGGTGTCAAAAAACCAGAGTTTCCCTTCATGATATGCATAATTGCGAAGTGTGGGATGAAACCCGGTTGCAATGGAATTTTTTTTTCTCCTGTTGAAATTAATAACATCAGTAAACAACATTGAGATCAGGTCGGTAAGCTTTTCTTTACCGGCTTCGGTAATGAGATTCCTTACTAGGTCCTCATCCCTGAATGAATCCTGAATGATAACCAGCTGATGCTTTTTCCCTTTTTGCCTTGTTAAAATGACTGTTTCAGGTATATTCAGTCCGGCTCTCTTAAGTTCGGTAATATAATCTTCATGGTTTTTGACTATGAAGTTTATGAAGGGGTAATTCCTGACAGGAAGGTATAGTTTAACGATATATGCTTTATCACCGCGGTAAACTCTCACCGGCTTTGAAAAAAATCCAAGCTCGGAAGATCTGTTTTTTGATTCTATCCCGGTAATTAACCCGTCAATTTCGTCCCTCGTGAGTGATAACATAATCTTTTCCTGCAGGATGTACCTGAATATTTCTTATCTTCATTTAATATTTTTCTCAGGGGAGAGGAAGTTACTCAGCTCCTCAGAATAATGGAAAAATACATGTAAATATTATTAAAATTGATTAATAACCGATTAAAAATGAAAAATAAAGTATCGGCTCTTCTGGCTTTGATTGTATTTTCACTTCAGGTATCGGGTCAGGTAAGGATATATGTAAATACTGACCTTGAGGGTATCAGCGGCGTGTTCAGGTTTGCACAGACTCGCGAAAAGGATACGCCGTTAAATATCCGTGCCTGCGAGTATTTCATGGGCGACGTCGCTGCCGTCGTACGTGGATTAAGGGATGGAGGCGCTACCGAAGTGGTGGTGCTCGACGGTCATGGATCGCAGTGCGTTATCCCTCATATGATGGAACCGGGAGCAAAATATATCACGGGACTTCCCAGATACGGGGCAGCCAACCTTACAGACCTCGACAGCTCATATTCAGGCATGGTGATGCTCGGCTTTCATGCAATGAAGGGAACTCCCGACGGAGTGCTGAATCATACCCAGAGCTCAAGTACTGAGAACCGTTACTGGTATAATGGCGTGGAGTCAGGGGAACTGGCGCAAAGCGCAGCAATTGCCGGGTATTACAATGTCCCCGTGATCATGGTTACAGGCGATGAAGCTACATGCCGTGAAGCAAGGAAATTCTTTGGAGATAATTGTATAACGGTTGCCGTGAAAAAAGGAATATCAAGGGAAGCTGCTATGCTTTATCCTTTTGATGAGACACGAAAAGCGCTGTACGAAGGAGCAAGGCAGGCAGTCGCAGCTATTCCCTCCTGCAGGCCATATAAGATGAAGACTCCGATCAATGTGAAAATGCAGTATCTCAGAACAGATCCGGCGCTGCCTGAGCCTGTACTTGAGACAAGGGAGGGAGTTGCAAGGACTGCTTTACAGATTTTCGAGGTGTTGAGGAAATAAATATATCACGGCAGATTACATAAACGTAACCTCAAGAGGCCGGCGGAAGACGGTTTTCCTGTACCTGAACTCGGGATAACCCAGGCACATTGCTGCCAGCACCTTCTGCTTGCCGGTTATCTGTACAAGCTTTCTGATAGATTTGTAGCGGTTTGAAAGCAGCAGAAAATAACCGTTCATTAATGTCCCGATGCCAAGCGTCTGTGCTGTAAAATCGATTGTATTGGCGGCTATGCCTGCATCCCACTGTGGTATTTTGAAATAGTCCTGGTCGGTATATATTATCAGCAAACAGGGTGCGCCTCTGAGAAAAGTATCATTCCCGCTGTCAAAAAGTTCAACCATCCTGCGGAGACTTCGTTTCCGTTCCGCAGAAACGAAATACTTTGCAGGGAAGCTATTGATAAGCTTTGAAACTCTCCTTATCTTGTCAGCCATTGCCGTCTTTATTCTGAGCAGCAATACTTCATCGGTAACAATTTTATACTTGAGCAATTGCTTGTTGGATCCTGTTGGGATATACTTTACAGTTCCAAGCAATATATCAATATGTTCCTGTTTGAGGGGCTCCTTTCTGAAATTCCTTATGCTCCTCCTGTTCCTTACAAGATGCATGAACTGCTCGGCGGTGATCCCCGGGTTGACAATCTCGGTGAACTCGCTCAGGTCCATCCTTTTATTGCGCACGGCATTCTCGGGACAAACTGCCACACAATGACCGCAATCATTGCATCCAAGGCTGATAATCTTAAAGGGTCTTTTGTCCTCGCCAATCACTATACGTTTTGATCCGCATACTTTGCTGCACAGCCCGCACCTCGTGCATAACTCATAATTGAACTCAATATTCATTTTGTTTGAATTCTATTGTTATCAAATCATTCCGGATACCTGGTGAAGGTCCTTGTATTTAGAAAGGCAAATGTAAATATTTATTTGTATTGAGTCGTCTGATTATGCTATACTCTATATCACAATTCAACAAAATGATGCAATTGTAAAAATAAACAACGTATAGTTAAACGTATAGTTAAACGTATTATTAAACGTATAAGCCAACGTAGTTAGAGCATCCCCTGTTCAGAGAGCCATCTCTCAACCCTGTCGTGCTCTGCCTGGTATTTTGCTTCCATACTCTGGACGATCCTTTGAAATCGCTTTTCAGACCTGATACCTTCGAACAGGGGATCTTGTTTGATAAGGTTTATGAAAACAAAGCTGTGGAATCCTATTGTGTTGAATTCATCAAGATATCTGTACGCCTTTTCCTTTTCACCCAGGAAGGCATATGTAGCTGCCAGATCATACTGTGCAGCTTTTCTCTGGGCGATATCCCTTCCGAGTTTTATGCTCTCCTCACCAAATTTGATTTGCTGTTCAAAGTAATACTTTGCCTCTTCACGATTACCGCCCAGCCAGAATGCATGTCCGATACGGTGCGACTGTAAGACCGGGAGCGATCCTGTCTTCTTAAGTTTCTCAACATACTTCCTGGCAATTAAATACCCTTCTTCCTCATGACCCGGAGCAAGAAACGGGATGTTGATTAAATATGAAGTATCAATTTCAAGACACTGCTTGTTCAATTCATAGGACTTTTGAATATTCCCGAGGTGAAATTCGAGGTATGCTATATTACTGGTGTATAATACAAAATTGCTGTCGAGGATGTATGCTTCATGGTAATAATCCCTGGCTTTATCGGTGAATCCGACGTCCAGGAAGGCGCGTCCCAGTTCACGTAACAGATCAGGCCGCTCATCACCGCTGATAAGATTCAGTGCTTTATCGTAGTTGTAGATACCTTTGACGTAATCGTGCATCATCCATGTAAGAATGTAGCTTTTTTCGCTGTATGCCTGGTAGGAATTCGGATTAAGAATCAGGGCATTATCAAAATTTTTCAAAGCTTCTTCGAAAAATCCGTTCTTACTGTAATATAATCCCTTCAGGTAATAGGCTTCGTCGAGCTGATCATCAAGTGAAAGTGCCTTGTTAGCCAGGATAAGACACGAATCCAGAAAGTTTTCCTTGAAATAGTCGGGCCAGTAATACCTGTCGTAATATGAACGTGCCAGGCCGGTATAGGCTCTGGCAAAGGAAGGATCGACCTTCAGGGCCGTGCTGTAGAGATTGATAGCAGTCTGGTAAGAACTCAGGTTATTGGTTCTGTTATAATCCTCACGGTAGTCATTTGCCTTGAGGTACAGATCGTAAGCCGCAATATTCGCTGTAGGGATCCTTTCTATTAGTTTCTTTTCCTCGGGTGTAATGGTTGCCTTTATTTTTGTTGCAATTGCCTGTGCAATTTCGCTTTGGAGGGCGAAAATGTCGTTGATTTTCCGTTTATAGGGACTAGACCATAAATGACGATCATTTACGGCATCGAGTAACTGAACTGTCAAAGAGATATCGTCCCCGTATTTCTGACCGCTTCCTTCGAGGATGTAACTTACTTTAAGTTCTTTGGCTATTTGCGGAAGCGGTCTTGCCTTGTCCCTGTACTGTTCAACGGAGGTTCGCGATATCACTCTGATATTCTTGATTTTACTGAGATTATCAAGGATTGCTTCCATTGTACCGTTGATAATATGCACTGCCCCTTCATCGGGGCTGTCATTCCGGAAGGGTAGAATAGCAATTGATTTTTCAGGATCCCTGACAAGTTTCCTGCTTCCGGTTTTATTGAATATGTACAGTGCAATAACAATCAGTGCAGCTGCAACAGCGAGCCGGGAAAGATGCAGAACATATTTGTTGCGGGATTTCGGGATTACTTTGCGTGGTTTAGATTCTTCCCCGGTTACAGCACCTTCATTTTCCGAAGGGATCTGGCTTATAGTCTGAGTCTCCTTGTATTTCAGGTACCATTTTAAAATAGTTGAAAGATTGTTCAGGACCGGTTTTACCTGTTCCGGATCGAAATCCTTGGGATGGGTACCGAATGTCGACAGACTGTTCACGCTGTGCATCGAGGCTATAATATGGTCGGGAACTTTTTCTTCCCTGTGAAGCTTATCGATAACCCCTTTCAGCGGTTCGGTTTTCCGCGACCTTTTCAGCTCGCACTGGCACAGGTCAGTGACAATGATCTCAAGGCATCTTCTTGAATAGAGTAAAACAACATTTTCGTCCTCTGTCCTGATCAGGTGATCCAGGTCTTTCTCAAGGTCAGGTAACCTGCCTTTTAATGAGGAATATAACGTCTCAAGCTCTTTTATTTCAGCAGACCAGATTTGCATTTGCCAAAACTGATAATATCAGCAGCGGGTCAGGTTGCTGATATTTGTATACGTAAAATTAAACTATTCATTTGCCAAAGTCAAGTGACGGCAAATTTGAGTATTTCAGCTTCAGCCGGTTTTAGTGCCCCGATCATTACCGGCAGGGATGTACAGGTCAGATCCTGTACCCCATGATCAGGACATCATCGATCTGGGGATGGATTCCTTTCCACTTGTAGAATTCCTTTTCAAGAGCTTTTTTCTGGTCTCTCATCGGTTTGTCATGTATCCTGAGAAGCAGCGATTTAAGGTTTGAATACCTGAATTTCTTGCGGTCAGGTCCGCCGAACTGATCGGCATATCCATCCGAGAACAGGTAAATAATATCACCAGGGAGAGTCCTGATAATCTGTCTGGAGAATCTTTTATCCGGTTCATTGAAGCCAACTGTCAGCCAGTCGGCTTTATACTCGGTAAGCCCGTTGTTCCTTATCAGGTACAGGTTATTATGGGCACCTGAGTATTGCATGGTATTCTTATCCAGGATACATAATGCAATATCCATCCCATCTCTGGCTTCCTGTCTGTCACCCTTCTGGTGCAGGGCTCTTACAACTTCCCTGCCAAGCTCTTCAAGAATTATGGAGGTATCTGTTATCTTTCTGGTGTTAACTATTTCTTCAAGAAAGGAGATCCCGAGCATGCTCATCAGGGCTCCGGGTACTCCATGGCCCGTGCAATCGGCGGCTGCTATTACCAGCTTTTTATCAACCCGGGCAAACCAGTAGAAGTCGCCGCTTACAACATCCTTAGGGATATAGAGGACAAAGCTTCTTCTTTCCAGCCCCTTTATGTTTTTCATGTCGGGAAGCATAGCCTGCTGTATACGGGTGGCATATTGTATGTTTGCTGTAATATCCATGTTTTTTTCCTCAATAAGATCATATGCTTTCTTGAGTTCAACATGTTTCAGCCGGTAGATCTCCTTTTCCTGTTCTGATTTTTCTATTGCATGTGTGACTTCTATATTGCTGAGCCTGCTTTGTATCTCGCTGCTGTTGAATGACTCTTTTGCCTTCAGGTATTGCTTAAAGCTGGCAAGAGCCTTGCCGGGCTCCGTCATGATTTCATAATTTGCCGCCAGGGCAAAATATGTCTCTGCAATAAGGGCTGAAGATTTCAGTTCCCTGGCCAGTTTAAGCGACTCCTTAAGCAGCATTTCAGCCCCGGCAGAATTATGCATTTGCCCGAAAACACGAGCTGCACCGATCATGCACTGAAGGGTACACCGTTTATCTCCGCCTTCCATTCCCATTTCATAATATTCGATTGCCTCAGGATTTCTGGCCATCTCCTCATAAGTACTCGCTATGCCGAGGAATGTCCACGGGATAGCAGCTTTCTGGGCATTTTTTTTCCTGATCTCCAGGCTCCGGAAGTAATATTCAAGCGACTGGTCATATTGCTTAAGCTGGCGCAGCACCATGCCAATCCTGTTAAGTGAAGATGCCATCGCATTTTCATCTTTCAGCGATTCCCTGATCTTCAGTCCTTTAATGAAAAACTCAAATGATTTCTGGAAATTGGAAAGCCTGAGATAAATCAATCCCAGCTGGCTGCACGCTTCGCCCTCCGATTCAATGTCATTAATCTCCCTGGATGTCTTCCATGCTTCATGCCACAGCTTCAGTGTCTGCTCATAATAACCGAAGCTCTCGAAGATGCTTCCCTTCAGCAGCAATGATCTCACGTAACCCTTTTCAAGCCTGTTATTCCTGAACCATCTGAAGGCCTTTGCAAGGTATCTGAGTGCAATTTTATTCCTCGACTGAAGGAAATTAACCGCAGCAATATTCAGGCTGGCACCTGCAATCCCCCTTGGATATTTCATTTTTTCCGCCTGCCTCAGGTTTATTGCTGATTTACGTGCAACAGCCTCAAAATCGGTATAGCGTTTCTGCCAGAGCAGTTCATTTGTTGTGTCTATTCTCGGTGAGCGTGTCGGGGGCATGAATCAGGGATAGTTTATTCAGTTACTATTTGAAATATTTAGCAAGCAGGTTCCTGTAACGTATATCATAATGAAGTATCTGAAGGTCTGAGGAAGCCTTTAATTCGTACAGGTTTCTGTATCCTTTTTCAAGTCCCTTTTTCAGTTCTTTCAGAGCTTCATTCACGTTCCCATGCAAGCAGAGGACTTCAGCAAAGCTGACATGTTGCGTAGAATCAATCTCAATAGCTTTCTGAAGCATCAGTTTTGAGGAATCCATATCGCCCAGTCTGGCTGTAACTGCCGCAAGTGCAGTATAAGTGCCTGCATTATCAGGGAACCATTTTATCCATAAATCAGTTGCATATTTTTTGAATGCAGTAAAATATTCATCAGCTTCCCGGGTTTTTCCCATTGACTGACTGACAACACCCAATCCATAATATGCTGCAATCTCATTCCTGTAGATTTCCAGAATGTGCTTCAATATATTTACAGCATCATCATACCTTTCCATCAGCCTGTAGGTATGGCTCAGATTAAACAGCGTAAGGCTCAGATCGGGATATATTTCCCTCGATTTGATATAAGCTGCCTCGGCTTTGTCAAGGCTGTCCATCATGAACCATGCGGCCCCCTGGTACATATAGCCCCAGGCATTCTGCGGATTATCGGCTATCATTTTACCGGACCATGCCAGAAGCGAATCAGCCTCCCCGAGATATTCCAGATAAATCCACAGGATACCTGTATATGTCAGTGCCTGGGCAGGATTTAAGTGTATCGCTGCCTTGTATTCTTGCAGGGCTTCTTCATATTGTCCGTCGGACTGGTAGTAATATCCAAGGTTATGGTGAATACCGGCATCATCAGGATAAAGCTTGGTGAGTATCTTTGTATTTTCGATTCCTTGTTTCAGATCCTTCTCAACATTTACAGCATAGTAGGACAGTATGGCATATTTTTCCCTGTCAATAAGTTTATCAGCCGACCGGACAGCTTCTTCCAGAAGCTTCCGTCCCTTTTCCTGTTCATTGTATTTTTCATAGAGGATCCCTCCGAGTGAGGCTTTGGCAGAAGTAAAGCCCGTATCAATCTTAAGGGCATTTTCATAATATTCCCTTGCGCCTTTGAAATCGAGCCTGAAATGCTGGTCAATACCATGAGAATAGAGTTTTAAGGCCTCAAGCGATGATGTTGTTACTGTTGCCAGGGGTTTATCCTGGGATACGATGTCGTATATCGATTCACCGAGACTCCGTCGTAATTTTCTGCTGAGTTTATCGAGAGCCGGCAGGATATCATTCTGGGTTTCAGCATAGAGAATCTCCGATTTAAGAAGGTTTCCCGACCCGGTCTCAAGGATCTTTGCGGTGATTGCAAACCTGTCTCCTACTTTACTTATGCTTGGAGTGATGTACAGGTTGATTCCCTGCCGGATTGCCATTTCTCTGCCAGTTTCTGCATCAATATCTGTCTGGTCCTTGATTTCCATCATTGCCAGAGTTTCAAGCATCCTCGACCTTGGAAAGACATTAACGTAACGCGACTGACTTGTGGTGAGCGAAAATGCAGTGTAAAGCGATTTGTCGAATACCTGGTTATCCGTCAGGTTTTCAAAATCTGATATAAGTATCCAGTCGCGTTTTGAGAATGGCAATGTGCTTCCGCTGGAGAAAACCAGGAATATGGCCAGTGCAAGGATAAGGACAGTCGGCAATGAGAATTTGAGCCTCAGTTTTCTGATGAACCTGGCAAGGCTTTTTGAAACGAGCCCGGCAGAGGATCGTACAGTTATTCTCTTTGTTTTGCCGGAAGTCTTATCAGCAGCAGGTTTTGCTCCGGTGTCAGCCGGTTTCTCATCAGGCAACGGTTTGATCCTGATACCCGGGTCCTTATATCTCAGATACCATTTGATAATTACCGCAAGGTTGATAAGTACCGGTTTCACCTGTTCCCGGTCGAAGTCCTTCGGATGTGCCCCATAGACTGCCAGGCTGTTCAGGTGCTCCATCGAAGTGATAATATGTGACGGGACCTTCTCCTCCCTGTTAAGCTTATCGATAATACTCTTGAGAGGTTCAGTCTTCCGGGGTCTCTTTAATTCACACTGGCACAGATCGGTAATTATAACTTCCAGGCATCGCCTCGAATACAGCAGAAGGACATTTGCATCGCTTGTCCTGACCAGCGGATTCAGCTCTTTCTCGAGTTCCGTGAACCTTCCCCGGACAGTCTCATAAAGCCGTTCAATCTCCTTTATTTCATTCGTCCATATTTGCATTTCACTTAAAATATTTATCTAGCATATTCCGGAACCGGACATCATATTGCAATGCATTCCATTCAGGATTCAGTTTTAACCAGAACAGCCGGCGATATCCGTTATTAAGCGCTTTCTCTATTTCATCCAGAGCTTCAGGTATTCTCCCCTGCACGCAGAGCACTTCTGCAAACCGTACGTGAAGTGTTGAGTCCATTTCAATTGCTTTCTGAAGCATCAGTTTCGAAGAATCCATATCACCTAATCTCGCTGTTACTGCACTTATTGAAGTATATGTTCTGGGATCATCGGGATATTCTTTGGTCCATAATTGTGTATAAATATCTTTGAGGATGGAAAAATATTTACCGGCCTCCTGCTGGTTTCCCATAGATTGATAATTTGCACCCAGACAATAATATGCTGATATTGTTTCTGTCTTGTTAATTTCCGGAATTTTCTCCAGTATCCGGTTTGCCTCTTTATAACGTCCCTGTATACGGTATGTATGAGCAAGGTCGTATAAATTAATAATAAAATAGGGATTAGTTTCCCGGGCTCTTTCGAACGCCGTTTCAGCTTTTGCAATACTGTCAATGCTTATATAGGCTGTCCCCAGAAAGAAATATCCCCAGGCATTTTGAGGATTATCGGAGATGAGTTTTTCAGCCCATACCAGAGCGGAATCAATTCTGACCAGGTTTTGAAGATAAATCCATAATATTGCTCCATAGGCAATAACAATATCCGGATCAATCTTCACAGTCGTTTTATACTCTTCCAGGGCTTCCTCAAATTTACCTGACCTCTCATAATTTACTCCTAAATTGTTGTGGTAAACCGGATCGTCAGGGTATAACCCGATCAGTTTTTTGGTATACGCAATGCTTTTCGAATTATCCTTCTCAACATTTATGGCATGAGTAGCAAGTATAGTAAGTCTCTCCCTGTCTGTAAGTTTATCTGCTGTTTTAACAGCCTGGTTCATTAATTCACGTCCCTTTACCGGATTAAAACTCTCAATATTAATACTCCCCAGCATTGCTTTTGCTGTTGTAAAACCGGTATCAATCTGTAAAGCAATTTCGTAACATTTTTTTGCACTGGTGTAATCCCGCGCTGCATGATGTTCAACGCCCAGAGTATATTGTTTCAATGCTTCCAATGATGATGTGGTAGCATCCGCCAGTGGTTTGTCCTGGGCTGCAATATTGTACCTTGATTCC
>JADDYF010000192.1 GCA_015712185.1 Bacteroidales bacterium | reverse complement strand
GGAATCCATTTCAACCACAGGTCCCATGCCGGTTAATATCATAGAAGACATATAGAAACTGTCTATCCAGGAGAGGCCACAGAGAACTCTGTAACCTACTGTCCCTATCAAAAGGGAGACTGCTATCAGAACCGATGCAAATAACGCGTATCTTCCAAGCCGCATCAGGAATTTTGGAAACGCGATTACTTTCTGTTTTCGGTTTTCCAGTTTCATTTTTTGATTCCATTGTATGTCTGACATAGTAGTTCTTTTTTAGGCAGAATATTCATGCAAATGTTTTATGTTTTCGATGATTTTACATCATAAAGTTATATTATCAGGAATAATTAAAGGCGATTATCCTGACAATATTGTTTTGCCTCTCAGTGACTGTTTATCAATATGCGTCTGATCAGTGGACTGAAAGCAGCGACTGTGGAATGACAATATTAAATATTGTGTGCTGAGTTCAGAAAACCAAGAGACTTTTCCCGATGTTGTTTTATAGTCTTTTAGCCCGTCCAAGAACCTCTTTTGTGGATTTGTCGATATAGACTATGATTGGCCCAAGCAGCTCATCATATGTGGTATTGAAGACCACTGCATAGACTTCTTTATCATTGTAAAAAGTTTCTGTCACAAGTGCATGTTTCCAACTTTTAGTAAGGGTTGATTTGTCATTTTCAGATAACTGATTCCAGGCAATTAGCCTTATCTCCATCAGCGAGTCGGCATCATCTTCTTTGGTACAGCTTGTGAACAAAGGAATCGCTACCATGAAAAGAATACATATTTTTTTCATAAAGCCAGATTCTCCTAATTTATCAGAAGATGAATAACAATCCCATGTGGTTGCGTTGTCAGGTATTAATTATATCATACCTGCTATCCAGGCTATCAGCCCTGATGAAGGTATGAAAATAAACTGGGCAATAATTGTCCCCAATACTCTTGCAAAAACCATATATACAATATATTTCCTGAAAAGGCTCTCCTTTGTCTTTCCCAAAACCACATCATCTGTCATGATTGATAAAAACGGGTCAATGAAGATGAACATTAAAATGGTCGCGATCCCGTTAATCACTGCAGACAAACTACTTGCAGTTGTTCTGAAATCCGGATCAATATACCCCGCATAGAGGGAGGATAAAACGCCGATTGTAATGATTGCAACTGCAATAACATTCATCAAAAACACTTTCCATGGGAAGTCGGCCTGAAAATGAATTGCGGAAATATTTTTCGGGCTTGGAATTACAAGACTGTCTTTAATTGAAGTGACTCCGCTTTTGGTGAAACCATACATCAGTAATTTTGGAACCGATTTGTAAATACTGAACTTGTTGACAGCGATTGATAAAATTCTCTGAAAGGTAGGAATCAGGAAACCGCCTAGGATGGTAGCAACAGTACAGGAAAGAATGATTAGCCTGAATTCAAATAAGTTTTCACCAATCCCTGAATTGATATTGGTTTCAATTGTTTTAGCCAATAAAGGTGCCTGGAATCCATTTGCGGTTCGTGAAATTAAAACCAAAATGTTGAAAAGGGCAAAAGATACAGCTATTCTGCCAGTCCTGATACCCACTATTCTCACAGCATAAGATAAGGTGGTTATCAGGTTAATCAGGAATGTTAATCCTAATACAATAATGATTTGTGTACTCATGAGTCAGGTTGTGTTTTTGACTAACCACTATAATATTCGTACATGACCGGTGGGAATTAGTTTATCCGATTTGAAAATCATTTATGGATATTATCTTTTTCTTTCAGCCATTGCGAAAAGCGAGTCAATGCTACACCCAGTGACATGCCCAGAGCCAGAATAAACCAGAATCCAACATGATTTGGTTTACTTTCAATTCTTGAATAGAAAACCAGATAACAACTAAGGGTTATAACCACGGGAATTAATGCAGCCTGAAATCCTATTCTTTTTTTCATAATATTGAATTTTAAATATTAGTTTTTGAAAATTAAATTAATATAATTTTGTTGGCTTAATCGGTCAGAATTGCTTATGAATACTCTGTCGGAGCTGGTTGTCTGATCTTGTATTTACATATAGGATCAGGTTAATACATGATGCCTGCTTCATTTAGCAATATTTAAGAGTTCCAATGCAGTTTTCCAATTTCTGGTTGTTGCTCGAACTTTTAAACAGTTTTCAAAAAAAGTATTCGTCAGTTTAGTCCTGCCATATCCATTGGGGCAATACAAATAAACTGCTCTTTCCACAATTGTCAGTTCTTCACCCTGCGTTTTTTTTTCATGAATGGCTTCAGCATTAACTTTTACTGGTTTAGCATTTAATAAGGTAACATGCAAATGTGAGATATCCTTTGTATCGTCATCTCTGTATGGATTCTTCTCAATAATATCTTTTAACTCATCCTTTTCTAAAATAATTACAGGCACCTCAAATCCAAGGTATTTTTGTATTTGATCTGAGATTTTTTTCTCCAAATCTTTACTGTTCGCATAATTGGCCTGAAAAACCACATTGCCGCTTTGTATATAAGTTTGGATATTTAATAATTGCAGACTTTCATATATTTCTTTTAAGGCATCCATTTTAATTGATTTTTGTCCGCCAACATTGATACCTCTTAAAATTGAAATGTATGTTTTCATCCGGTATTATTATTGAAAGATTTTTTTTATTTCGTTGCAGAATTTATCAGGTTCTTCAAAAAACGGGAAATGGGAAGAGTCATTGAAATACACAGTATCCTTTATGGGTGCTTTGATTATTTTGTAATATTCTTCAATTAAAGCATAAGGAGTGGTATAATCAGATCTTCCGATAAAAAAATAAACAGGCACATGATACTCTCTTATTTCATCATATATACTGCTGTCCAAGACATTATATTTCATGTATTTATTACTAAAGGAAGATCCCTTTGCCACACTCAGTAGATCTTTCATTGTATATTCAGGAGCGCGCAGACCTGACCAGATAAATGGCAGGTAGGATTTACTGTTCTTAAGTTCACCGCCAAATTCAAACAGCCATTTTTCCATACTCGGCTTTACCGGTTTATCCAGCTCCGAAATAATATCAGTGCGATTTTTTTTTAGTGCATTCTCCCGAACAAAATGTTCTTGCATTAATGCTGTTTTGGCATCATCAACAACCTGACCTACTGAAACATATGCAATAAAAAGTTCCGGATGTTCAGCAACCATAATGCTTCCCAGATAAGTGCCGAATGAATGTCCCACAAGATAAATCCTGTCTTTTTCGTATCTTTTTCTCAGCGTATCAATCAAAGCATAGGAATCATCCAGTTGCAGTCTGATATTCATGCTCTCAATTGTCGGTTTGTTTCTCGAAAAGGTCTTGCCGGCACCGCGTCTGTCCCATTGGACTATGGTGAATTCTCTTTCAAGGGGCCTCTGAAAATCGTGTGCCATGTACATCATGGGCATGCCCG
>JADDYF010000097.1 GCA_015712185.1 Bacteroidales bacterium | reverse complement strand
CGAATCTCCGGCAGGCGAAATGCCAGCTTGCATATACACTTGCCGGCAGTGGCGAAGAGACCTACGAGCCGAGGTTCACATTCATGGGATTCAGGTTTGTTGAGGTGACAGGTTTCCCGGGTAATCTGACTGCTGATAATATTACAGGTGTTGTTGTCCATTCCGATATGCAGCCGTCAGGTACGTTCGAATGTTCCAATCCTCTGATAAACCAGCTTCAGCATAATATCGTCTGGGGACAGAAAGGGAATTTCGTTGATGTGCCGACGGATTGTCCGCAGCGCGATGAACGTCTCGGATGGACAGGTGATGCACAGGCTTTCAGCCGGACCGCTGCATTTAACTTTAATGTATCAGGGTTCTTTACGAAATGGCTTAAGGATGTGGCACTTGATCAGAAACCGGGCGGTGAAGTTCCCGATGTCGTACCCGATGTGCTCAGCAGGCAGGATGCAACTACAACTCAGCCTTCAGCAGGATGGGGTGACGTGGCCGTGATCGTACCATGGACAATGTACACTGTTTATGGCGACAAAAGATTGCTCGAGACGCAATATCCAAGCATGAGGAAATGGGTAGAATATATCAGGAAAAAAGCCGGTGATAGCTATTTATGGAAGGGAGGAAGCAAATACGGTGACTGGCTCTTCTATCACCCGCCGGTAAACAACCACACAGCGGCGGATGGCTACACCGAACCCGATTTTATTGCAACAGCATACTTTGCATATTCAAGTGCCCTTATGGCCAGAGCAGCGAAGGAACTTGGAAAAACGGAAGATGAAAAAATATATACCGATCTCTTTAATAACATTAAGAAAGTATTTATACGAGAGTATGTGACTCCGGCAGGAAGAGTCGGAACGTGCTCCCAGACATCCTACATTCTTGCCCTGAAATTTGATCTTCTTCCCGATGAACTCAGGGAAAAAGCTGCGCGATTCCTTGTCGATGATATAAAAGGAAGAAGAAATCATCTGTCCACAGGTTTTCTCGGTACAATATATATATGTCATGAACTGGCACGTGCCGGATACACTGACGTTGCATATGATCTGCTTCTCCAGGAGACGTATCCGTCATGGCTGTATCCTGTAAAGATGG
The DNA here is from genome assembly GCA_015712185.1 of Bacteroidales bacterium. Classification (GTDB taxonomy): domain Bacteria; phylum Bacteroidota; class Bacteroidia; order Bacteroidales; family VadinHA17; genus LD21. The sequence continues at coordinate 1,985 of JADDYF010000097.1, read as the reverse complement.
GAGCAACAACAATCTGGGAACGCTGGGACGGACAGAAAACCGACAGCACTTTTCAGGATGCCGGCATGAACTCGTTCAATCACTATGCTTACGGGGCCATCGGCGACTGGATGTACAGGGTCTCAGCCGGGATCGAAGCAAGTTCACCCGGTTACAAGCATATCGTCATTCAGCCTGAACCCACCCAAAAGCTAAGCTATGTAAAAGCTTCATTTGAGAGTCCTTACGGTACAATTGCATCGGGATGGGAAAGAAAAGACGGACGGATAACGCTAAGTGTTACAATTCCGGCGAATACAAAAGCGACTATCATGCTGCCTGCTGATGATCCGGAAAAGATAACCGAAAACGGTTCTCCCCTTTCAGCTGACAAGGCAGATTTTGTAATTAAAGAAGAAACCGGAACCGGAAGAAAAACAGGCGTTGTAAGAGGATCGGGACAATACATCTTTGAGATTGTCGAGTAAGGTTCCACAGGCATTCCTGAATGACCTTGATTGAAAATCACCTAGGGGAGTTTGCAGCGCTTCTGACTGCATTTTTCTGGACTGTCACTGCCCTTGCATTTGAATCAGCAAGCCGCAGGCTGGGATCTCTTTCAGTGAACCTGCTCAGGCTTGTAATCGGATTTATCTTCCTTAGCATATTTACCCTGATCCGCAGGAATGTCATTCTGCCTTTTGACGCGAGTATACAGAACTGGTTCTGGCTTTCATTATCAGGACTCATCGGATTTGTCTTTGGCGATCTTTTCCTTTTCAAATCATATACGGTAATCGGATCGCGTTTCGCTATGCTTATAATGACGCTTGTCCCTCCAATGACAGCACTCTTTGGCTGGATAATAATCGGCGAACGGCTTACATTGTTTCATTTTCTTGGAATGACTCTTACATTTTCCGGTATTGCACTCGCGGTTTTCAACCGCAACGGGAAGGGTGAAAAGCTATCCCTGAAGCTTGCCCCGTCAGGAATACTGTATGCACTCGGAGGTGCAGCCGGACAGGCACTCGGACTGGTATTGAGTAAATTCGGCCTGAGCGATTACGATCCCTTTTCAGCTACACAGATAAGGGTAATTGCGGGAATAGCCGGATTCAGCATAATGATCACCTTTATGGGAAGGTGGAACAGGATAAGGTCAGCAATATCTGACAGCAAGGGGATGAAGCCTCTTACCCTTGGAGCATTCTTTGGTCCTTTTCTTGGCGTTTCGTTCTCGCTCATTTCAGTCAAATATACCGAAGCAGGAATTGCTTCTACAATAATGGCTCTTGTCCCCGTCCTGATCATAATACCGGCAGTGGTACTGTACAGGGAAAGGGTTACATTTGCAGAAATTGCAGGAGCATTGATAAGCGTTGGCGGAGTAGCATTATTTTTTATGTAATGTCAGACTGAATGAAACCTGAAGAGCTGAAAGAGAGGATCCCCGGGAGTGAACTCAGATTCTCCGCATCGCGAAGCGGCGGACCGGGAGGGCAGAACGTGAATAAGGTAAATACAAAAGTGGAACTGCGATTCAATGTTAATAATTCAACGTACCTTACTGAACCTGAGAAGGAAAAAATTCTGTACGCTCTGAAAAACAGGATAACTGCTGAAGGTGACCTTTTAATCGTTTCGCAGTCAGAAAGAACTCAGCAGGGTAACAGGAAAAGATCTGAAGAAAAATTCTTTAAGCTCCTTGCATCGGTATTGACGATAAATCCTGAGCGAAAGGCAACAGCTCCCACAAAAGCTTCACGTATCGAACGTCTCGGGGAGAAGAAGCAGCGCAGCATGATAAAGAAACTGCGTAAAGAGACGGGGTTTGAGGAGTAATGGTCTGATGGTTTGATGGTCTGATGGTCTGATAGTCTGATGGTCTGATGGGTCAAAGGTCTAAGGGTCCGGTGGTCAAATGGTGCAAAGGTTTTTAAGTTTTAAGGTGTGATGTACATGTGATGCATCAACGTATTCTTCAACGTATAATTAAACGTGTA